>MGXL01000109.1:0-7988 GCA_001801365.1 Gammaproteobacteria bacterium RBG_16_57_12
GTCAGCGCCTCACCGGAGAAACGCATGATGCGCAGCGGCGGGTAATTAATACGTGGCCGAGCAGCTCGGCGATCCAGCGCCATCCACACTTCGAAGGGACTCTGGGTGCCCAGTTCATGAAACTGGAGCGCGGACAGCAGGCAAACTACGCCGTGCGGAACCCGCTTGCAGGCCTCCGCCAAACCATGATGGACTGAAATCTCGGCATCGGCCGCAACATAGAGCCCCCGACCGGTGCGCATGAGCAGCCTTTTTTTAACAAGCCGGCGCAGGTATTCGGGGTGAATGCCCCTTGAAGTCAGATCACGCACCCGCAGCACGCCCATCTGCCTAGCGAGTTCCAGTACCTGTTGGGTCATATCCTTGGTCATGCGTATATGTATAGACATTTATTAATATATGTCAAGAAATATACACACATCCTGCCGCCCGGGGTTGGAACGGCACGTCAACCCCCCAAGCCGTGAACGACAACTATCTCTCAGACCTCGACTACGAAGTCCGGCCTGAAGTCCAGTGTCAGGTCGTAAGGAGCATAGCCGCGCGGGTTACACACCACGTGGGTGCCGTAGACTTGGTAATCGAAAGAATCATGAGTGTGGCCGTGAATCCAGAGCGCCACCCGGTCACCGCCCATCAGATCCTCGAGGTTGCTGGCGAAAGCCGGGGTCAAAGGATCCCGGGCAAATCGCGGGGACACCGAGCCTGGTGAAGGTGCATGATGGGTCACCACCACCGTTTTGCCGCTAAAGGGTTCCATCAGCCTGTTCGCCAGCCAGTTGCGGCTTACCGTGTGCAGCCGCAAGGCATCTTCCGGCATGAAGGGCCGACCGTGGCATTGAATGACCGCAAAATCATTCATCCCCTGGCGCGCCCGTAGCATTGCAAAATATTTATCTCCCTCTCCGAACAGGGCGAAGTCGGTCCACAACACGCTGCCGAGAAAACGTACACCGCCAATTTCGACCTCGTCGTCGTCGAGCACGTGGATAGAGTGCGGTGCGCAGGCCTTCAGCTCATCGAGCAACGCGATGTCGTGACGATAGAACTCGTGGTTGCCGGGCACATAGATTACGGGCTTGCCTGCAAAGCGAGCCTTTGCCCAGTACAGTCCCTCCAGGCCCACACCGATGTCTCCGGCCAGTACCACGACATCGGCATCGGTTTCTGACGGCTCGAATTCACCGAATTCAATATGCAGATCATTCAGAACATGGAGCTTCATGCGTTTACTTTGCATCGCGTCAGGTCTTTTTACCAGTATGGCAATCTCGTAGTGAACATGCGGCGGGGCTTACTATCCAGAACCCTGGCGATGGGCTCTTCTTCGGCTCGGTGATTGCGACCTTGTGCTCCGCGCTCCCTGATCAAACCGGAGAAAGGCTAGCGCAATATCTCCAGGGCATCGGCGAGACGTTCGGCGGTAACGATCTCCATGCCCTCGATACTCCCGCGCTTGGGGGCGTTGGTTTTGGGCACGACGGCGCGTTTGAAGCCGTGTTTGGCCGCTTCCTTGAGGCGTTCCTGGCCGCCGGGCACGGGGCGGATCTCGCCGGCCAGGCCCACTTCGCCGAACACCACCAGGTCCACGGCCAGTGGCCGGTTACGCAGGCTGGACAGCACGGCCAGGATCACCGCCAAGTCGGCTGCGGTTTCGGTGAGGCGCACCCCACCCACGACATTGACGAACACGTCCTGATCATACGTGGCGATGCCGCCATGACGGTGCAGCACCGCCAGCAGCATGGCGAGGCGGTTATGCTCCAGTCCCAGGGTGACGCGCCGCGGATTGCTGAGATGGCTTTCATCCACCAGGGCCTGCACTTCCACCAGCAGCGGCCGGCTGCCTTCACGGGTCACCATCACCACGCTGCCGGAGACCGGATCGGGATGGCGCGACAGGAAAATGGCCGAAGGATTGCTGACTTCGCGCAGCCCCCGGTCGGTCATGGCGAACACGCCCAGCTCGTTGACGGCGCCGAAGCGGTTCTTGATGGCACGGATCACCCGGAAGCTGCTACCGCTGTCGCCTTCGAAATACAGCACCGTGTCGACCATGTGTTCCAGCACGCGCGGGCCCGCCAGGGTGCCTTCCTTGGTGACATGGCCGACCAGGAATATCGCCGTGTTGGTCTGCTTGGCATAACGCACCAGCATGGCGGTGCTTTCCCGCAGCTGGGCCACAGCGCCGGGTGCTGATTGCAGGGTCTCGGTATAGATGGTCTGGATGGAATCGATCACGATCACCTGGGGCTGTTCTTGACGCGCCAGCTCCAGGATGCGTTCAACCCGGGTCTCGGCCAGCAGACATTGCTTATCGAGGGATAAACCCAGGCGCTGGGCGCGCATGCTGACCTGGTGCAGGGATTCCTCGCCGGTGACATACAGGGTGGAAAGCTGCTCGCCCAGCGCGGCCAGGGCCTGTAACAGCAGGGTGGATTTGCCGATGCCAGGATCACCGCCGATCAGGATCACGGCCCCCAGCACCAGGCCGTTGCCCAGCACCCGGTCCAGTTCCGGGATGCCGGTGGAGGTGTGCAATTCCTGCTGCCCGACGACATCGGCCAGGCGCTGGATGACGGAGTCGCCGGCATAGCCGCTGAAGCGCGGGTGGCTCTTGGCGGAGGAAACCGTAACCGTTTCCTCGGCTATGCTGTTCCACGCGCCGCAGTCAAAACACTGGCCGGACCACTTGGTACTCTGCGCCCCGCAGGCGTTGCACACATAAACCGTTTTGCTTTTGGAAACCGACATGGCTAGCCTACTTCGGTAAAGCGCACCCGCGCGCTAACACCGCACAGCAGCTCATAGCTGATGGTCCCGGCATGGCTGGCGACCTCCTCGACCGGCAGATCCCTGCCCCACAGCTGCACCGGATCACCGATCGCCGCCTTGGGCTGGGTGCGTAAATCCACGCACAACATGTCCATGGAGACCCGGCCGATCAGGGGCACGCGTTTACCGTTGACCACCACCGGCGTGCCTTCGCGGGCATGACGCGGGTAACCGTCACCATAACCGAAGGCCACCATACCCACCGGCATATCCTCGGGACATACCCAGGCGCCACCGTAGCCGACGGCATCGCCTTTTCTGAAATGATTCACGGCGATCAACTCGGAGATCACCGTCATCACCGGCTTGAGACCATGATCCTCGCCGGTGCCGGTGAGAAACGGCGACACGCCATAGAGCATGATGCCCGGCCGCACCCAGTCGGCATGGCTGTCGCGCACGCCGAGGATGGCGGCGGAATTGGCCAGGCTACGTTCACCGTCCAGGACGCCGGCCACCTGCTGAAATGTTGCCACTTGCTGAGCGGTGACCGGGCTGGCCGGATCATCGGCACAGGCCAGGTGGGTCAGCAGGCGCAGATCCTCGGCCACGAATGGACAGCGCCGCAGGCGGTGATAGGCCTCCCGGGCCTTGCCTGATGAGATGCCCAGGCGATGCATACCGGTGTCGATCTTCAGCCACACCGAGAGCGGATGGCTCTGCGTCTGGTTATTGCGCGGCAGGGCTTCCAGATAGGCGATCTGCGCCTCGTGATGCACGGTGATATCCAGCCCATGCCGCTGGATCAGGGGCAGCTCGTCACCGGAAAAAAATCCTTCCAGCAGCAGGATGCGCTGTTTGATGCCCGCCTCGCGCAGTTGCAGGGCCTCTTCGATGCAGGCGACCCCAAAACCATCGGCCTCCTGCAAGGCCGTGGCCATGCGCACCAGCCCGTGCCCATACCCGTTGGCCTTGATCACCGCCATGACCTTGGCCCCGGGCGCGGCGGCCCTGACCTGTGCCAGATTATGCCGCAGGGCCTTCAGATCAATGCGCGCGCAGGCCTTGCGGCTCATCCATAGGCCTCGTCTTCATAGCGGGTACCGGCGAAGTTTTCAAAACGGGTGTATTGCCCCAGGAAGGTCAGACGCACCGTGCCGATCGGGCCGTTACGTTGCTTGCCGACGATCACTTCGGCCGTGCCCTTGTCGGGGCTTTCCTGGTTGTACACCTCGTCACGATAGATGAACACGATGACGTCTGCATCCTGCTCTATGGCACCGGATTCCCTCAGATCAGACATCACCGGACGCTTGTTGGGACGCTGTTCCAGACTGCGGTTGAGCTGTGACAGGGCGATCACCGGCACATTCAGCTCCTTGGCCAGCGCCTTCAGGCTGCGCGAGATCTCGCTGATTTCGGTGGCGCGGTTTTCCTTGGTGCCGGGCACCTGCATCAATTGCAGATAGTCGATGACGATCATGCCCAGGCCATGCTCGCGCGCCAGCCGGCGGGCGCGGGCGCGCAGTTCATTAGGCGTCAGCGCCGGTGAATCATCGATATACAGCGGCACTTCGGCCAGCATGCCCACCGCCGAGGTTAACCGCGGCCAGTCGTCATCATCGAGCTTGCCAGTGCGGACACGGTGCTGGTCAATGCGCCCCAGCGACGACATCAGGCGCATGGCCAGTTGCTCGCCTGGCATTTCCATACTGAACACCGCCACCGGGATACGGGATTTGATCGCCGCATGTTCAGCGATATTCATGGCGAAGGTAGTCTTACCCATGGAAGGACGGCCGGCCACGATGATCAGATCGGCGGCCTGCATGCCGGAGGTCAGTTCATCGAAATCGGTGAACCCGGTCGGCACGCCGGTGATGGGATTGTCCTGCTCGAACAGGGTATCGATACGCTCCACGGCCTTGACCAGCAGCTCCTTGATGGGCCGGAAACCCCGCTTGCCTCGGGCGCCCTGTTCGGCAATCTCGAACACCAGACGTTCGGCATTATCCAACAGCTCCACCGAGTTGCGGCCATCGGGCGCAAAGGCGCTGTCGGTGATCCTGGTGCCCACCTGGATCAGCTGGCGCAGGATGGAACGCTCGCGCACGATGTTGGCATAGGCGCGGATATTGGCCGCGCTGGGGGTGTTCTTCGCCACGGCGCCCAGATAGGCCAGACCGCCGGCATTGACGAGTTCATTGTTGTTGTCCAGCCACTCGGACAGGGTGATGACATCGAAGGGATCGTTGCGCTCGGACAATCGGGTGAGCGCATTGAAGATCAGCCGGTGGTCATGGCGATAGAAATCCTCCTCGGTGATCACGTCGGCGACCTGGTCCCAGGCGGAATTGTCCAGCATCAGCCCGCCCAGCACCGACTGCTCCGCCTCGATGGAATGCGGCGGCAGTTTCAACACCGCCGTGGCTTCGTCGTAATGGCTCTTGGAAATGGCGAGGTCTTGCATGCTTGGCTAGGCGTCTTGGGTGAATGATCAGGGATGTTACAGGGTAGCACAGGGCAGAAAAAAAAGGCACGGGCCACGGGGGCCGTTTTGACAGCACCGGATTCAGCGGGTGCCCGGCCGGACACCCGCTGAGCGGCAGCAGACTTACACGACCGGGACGATGTTGACCTTGATGGTAGTGTTTACATCGACATGGAGGTGGATTTCCACGTCGAACTCACCCAGGGCGCGCAGCGGACCATTGGGCAGCCGCACTTCATGCTTGGCTATCGCCACACCGGCCTGACACACGGCAGCGGCGATATCGGATGTGCCGATAGAACCGAACAGCTTGCCTTCCTCGCCGGCCAGACTGCTGAGGGTCACGGCGCCCAGCCCCTGCAGGGCCTGCGCACGGGCCTGTGCGGCAGTCAGGGCGTCCGCGGAGGCCTTTTCCAGCTCGGCGCGGCGGGCTTCAAACGCGGCCAGGTTCTTCGCCGTCGCCGGCGCTGCCTTGCCCTGCGGAATCAGGAAGTTGCGTCCATAACCGTTCTTGACCTTCACCTTGTCGCCCAGGGCACCCAGATTGCTTACTTTATCGAGCAGTATCACTTCCATCGCTATCACCTCACCAAATAATTATAACTTTAACTGTCTTTCGTTTTGGCCACGCCCGCCCGGGCGCGAAAATCGGCCCAGACATCCACGACCCCCATCAGGGCCAGCAGGCCCATCAGAAACGGCATCAACACATACATGGGCGCCAGCCAGCCGCTGTGCAGCCCTTTGGCGCTGGCGATGGCATGCACCACCGCCAGACCCTGTAAAACAAAAACCGCCTCGGCCACCAGCAGCAGGTTGGAGACCAGATGTCCTGTGCCGGCCAGATCCAGCGCCAGCAACAGGACCGCGATCCCTGCCAGGGCTTTACCGAGCCGCAATCCCAGAAATTCGGTCTTGAACCCGCCGGGATTATACAGCGTCGCCTGCCACCAGCGTCCCAGCAGCAGGCAGATCAGGGCATGGGTGACCACGGCCATCGCCACGGTGCCGGTCATGCCTTGCGACAGTTGGCGCAGCAGCTGCTCGATCGTGGCATCGGCCTGATCAACGCCGGTCATCGACGCCAACAGCAAGGGCTTGAGGTTCTCCTCCAGCGCCTGGTAGAACCACTCGACCGGATCCCCCAGCGCGGCAAAGATGGCCAAAACCAGCGCCATGCCCATGGCCAGCGCCACGGTCATGGTCTGCGACCAGGATACCGTCCGTCGCAACACCACGGCCAACAGCCAGGCCGGAATCCAGATCGCCCCCGCCACGGCGACCGCCGGCACGACATTACTCAGACTCAGCAGGCTGAACAGCCCCAGAGTCACGGCCGCCAGCAGCAATACCCACACTCCCTGCTGTGGGCCGAGCCGCAGGGTAACCAGGGTCAGGGCCGCGCCACTGAAAAAACTCAGGGGCGAAGTGAACGGCGGCAGCAGGAAGGATAGTCCGGCAAACATCACCACCGTCATCACCGCCTGCAAGCGACCGCGCATGATATAACTTGCCAGTGCTTGCATCGCCTGTCCCCGCGTGTTCACGGACCGGTCCGGCCCTCAATCACCTGCAGCGGATATCATCATCCCTTATGGGAATCGCTGTAGGGCAGCAGCGCCAGGAAACGGGCGCGCTTGACCGCCGTCGACAACTGGCGCTGATAACGCGCCTTGGTGCCGGTGATACGGCTGGGCACGATCTTGCCGGTTTCCGTAATGTAGTTCTTCAGCAGGGTGATGTCCTTGTAGTCAACCTCATGTATGCCTTCTTCAGTGAAGCGGCAGAATTTTCTGCGGCGAAAATAACGGGCCATATATTCAATCCTATGCTATCGATTAATCGTTTCTATGTTCTCGGCATGCAGTACCAGCTGTTCATTACCATAGCGGTTCCTGACGCTGCTGAGAAATCCACTCACCCTGACCTGAGCACCGGCTTGCGCCTGGCGCAGCTGATCCTCAAGTGCCGTACCGCAGGCCGTGACAGTGATGTTGCAACTGGCCTGCCGCGGCATCCCGGCCTCAACCTGCCGGGAATGATGACTCAACACAAACCGGTTGATGACCACACCCGCCGGGCTGACCCGGCGCGCGGGAGTCTTGCGGACCTCGCCGGTGATGATCAGGGAATTTTCCTGATTAGGGTTATTGCTCGGCGACAAAGTCTGACGCACCTTCGTCGGCGCTGTCACTGGCTCCCACAGTCTGCCCGCGTGGCGAACGCTCTTCCCGCTCGTTACCCTTGGCCATCGGTGACGGTTCAGTCACCGGGCCCTTGGTCACCATCACCAGGTTGCGGATAACCGCATCATTGAAACGGAAGGCGCTGGTCAACTCGTCGAGGACGTCGTTGCCGCACTCGATGTTCATCAGGACGTAATGCGCCTTATGAATCTTGTTGATGGGATAGGCCAGCTGACGACGACCCCAGTCTTCCAGACGATGGATCTTGCCGCTGCCGTTTTCGACCATGGCGCGATAGCGCTCGATCATCGCAGGCACCTGGCCGCTCTGATCGGGGTGCACCAGAAATACTACTTCGTAATGTCTCATTAACAGCTCCTCTCGGACGTTAAGGCCTGAGCTTCATAAGCCAGGCAAGGAGTTAATAAAAAATACCACCCTCGGCCGGGGCCCGGCCAAGGAACGGCAGATTCTATACCAGAGGCCGGTGTCATGCAATCCGGTAGTGGTTTTTTACTTATAAAATCATGACTTGA
>MGXL01000109.1:8039-11609 GCA_001801365.1 Gammaproteobacteria bacterium RBG_16_57_12
AACAGGCAGATGCCGGTGGCCACCGAGACATTCAGGCTCTCCACGGTCCCCGCCATGGGGATACGCACCAGGCTGTCACAGTGTTCGCGGGTCAGGCGGCGCAGGCCTTTGCCCTCTCCGCCCATCACGATCCCCAGCGGCCCGGTGAGATCGGCGTCATACAGGCTGTTTTCCGCCTCGCCGGCCGCCCCGGTCAGCCAGATACCCTGCTGTTGCAGCAGCTTCAGGGTACGGCCCAGGTTGGTGACCTGGATGAACGGGACGGTCTCCGCCGCACCACAGGCCACCTTGCGCACCGTGGCGGTCAGACTCACCGCCCGGTCGCGCGGGACGATCACCGCATGCACCCCGGCGGCATCGGCGCTGCGCAGGCAGGCCCCGAGATTGTGCGGGTCCTGCACGCCATCCAGCACCAGCAGGAAGGCCGGCTCATCCAGAGCCGCCAATAATTGCGTCAGATCCTGCTCATCATAAACCGGCAGGGATCGGCAACGGGCGATCACTCCCTGATGGGTGGCTCCACCGGCCAGGTCATCGAGTTCACGGCGGGTTGACGGATGTTGGGCTATGCCCAGCGCCCGGATGTCCTGCCGCAGGCGCTCCAGACGCTCATCATCGCGCCGGGTATCCAACCAGACCTCCAGGACCAACTCCGGATGGCGCTCCAGCGCCGCCTGCACCGCGTGCAGACCGTAAATCAGCTCACCCTTCATCTCTGCTTCGGCTTGGCCTTGCGCGACCTGCGTCCGCCGCCCGACTTCTGGGATTTCCCACTTTTATCCTGTTTGCGACTGGTGGCCTTTTTACTGGAAGTGCCCGTCTTGTCCGGCCTGGCCGATTTGTCACCTCGATTGCCCTTGGCCGCGCCGGCCGGCTTGCCGGATCGGGCGGACTTCGCCGGCCTGACTGGCTGGTCCCCCATTGGATGATCGACAAGTTCGAAATCGATCTTGCGGTCATCGAGATCCACACGCATCACCTGCACCCGCAGCGGATCGGCCAGGCGATACACGGTGGAGGTGCGCTCGCCGAGCAGGCGATGCTTGGCCGGATCGAAGTGATAATAGTCATTCTTCAGCGCGGTGATGTGCACCAGCCCCTCGACATAGATATCTTTCAGCTCCACAAACAGGCCGAAACCGGTGACGCCGGTGACGATACCGTCGAATGCCTCGCCCACCTTGTCGCGCATGAATTCACACTTGAGCCAGTCGACGGCATCGCGGGTCGCCTCATCGGCACGGCGTTCGGTCATGGAGCAATGCTCGCCATGGCTCTGCATATCGCCAAAGGAATAGTCGAAGCGCTCGACCGATTTGCCGCGGATCAGATGCCGGATGGCGCGATGCACCAGCAGATCGGGATAGCGGCGGATCGGTGAAGTAAAATGGGCATAGGCCTCATAGGCCAGACCGAAGTGCCCGATATTGTCCGGGCTGTACACCGCCTGCTTGAGGCTGCGCAGCAAAACGGTCTGGATCAGATGAAAGTCCGGGCGGCCCTTGATCGATGCCAGCAGTTTGGCATAGTGGGTCGCCTCGGGTTTATCACCACCGGCCAGCGACAGACCGAGCTCGGCCAGAAAGGCGCGCAAGTCGGTCAATTTGTCCTCGGACGGGCCATCGTGCACGCGATACAGCGCCGGCATCTTTTTATCCAGCAGAAAATCCGCCGCCGCGACATTGGCGGTCACCATGCATTCCTCGATGATGCGGTGCGCATCATTGCGCACCCGCGGCACAATGGCCTTGATCTTGCGCGCATCGTCGAACTGAATATAGGTCTCGGTGGTCTCGAACTCGATGGCGCCGCGCTTGCCACGGCGCGCCGCGAACACCTGATACAGGGCATACAGCTCTTCCAGGTGCGGCACCAGGTGATGGTGCCGGCCACGCAACTGCGCGTCCTTGTCCACCAGCATGGCCGCCACCTGGTTATAGGTCAGCCGCGCATGAGAACGCATCACCCCCTCGAAGAACCGGTAGCTGCGCACCGCCCCCTGCGGGGTGATGATGAGTTCGCAGACCATGCACAGGCGGTCCACATGGGGATTGAGCGAGCACAGTCCATTGGACAATACCTCCGGCAGCATCGGGATCACCCGCTCGGGAAAATACACCGAATTACCGCGCTTGATGGCCTCCTGATCCAGGGCCGTGGCCGGCGCCACATAGGCCGAAACATCGGCAATCGCCACCAGCAAACGCCAGCCTTTACCGTGGGGCTCGCAATACACCGCATCGTCGAAATCGCGCGCATCCTCACCGTCGATGGTCACCAGCGGCAAGCTACGGATATCCTCGCGGCCCTGCTTGGCCTGTTCCGGCACCTCGTGACTGAAGGCCTTGATCTCTTCCAGCAGATCCTGTGGCCATTCATGGGGCAGTTCATAGGTGCGGATGGCGACATCGATCTCCATGCCCGGGGCCATGTGATCACCCAATACCTCGCTGATGGCCGCGATGGGCTGGCGATAACGGGTGGGCTGCTCGATGATATCCGCCACCACAAACTGGCCGGGGCTGGCGCCGCGGTATTTATCCGGGGGAATCAGAATGTCCTGATTGATGCGCTTGTTATCCGGCACGACAAAGCCGATCCCGCCTTCCAGGGCAAAGCGCCCGACCACCTGATGATTATGCCGCTCCAGCACCTCGATAACGGCGCCTTCCTTGCGGCCCCGCCGGTCAGTGCCGGTCACGCGCGCGGCCACCCGGTCACCATGCAGCACGCCACGCATTTCCTTGAAGGAGAGAAACAGGTCTTCACCCCCTTCGTCGGGAATCAAAAAACCGAAGCCATCGGAATGACCCACCACCCGGCCCCGCACCAGGTCCATTTTGTCCATCAGACCATAGCCGTTGCGGCGGTTGCGCAGCACCTGCCCGTCCCGCTCCATGGCATTGAGCCGGCGCTGCAGGGCGTCCAGGTCATTCTCTTCGTAAAGATTGAGGGCCTTGGCCAGTTTATTGAAGTTCAGCGGCACACCCTGATGGTGCAGCACCGCCATGATGTGTTCCCGGCTGGGGATGGGCTTTTCGTATTTGCCGGCTTCCCGCTCGGCGTGAGGATCTTGAGGCGATTTCTGTTTGGTCATTCCTGTTCCTGATCAATTTGAATATTGGGTGGAGTCATAGTATAGATACCGCCATATTAACAATATGCCGGCAATAATGCAGTAACGTGCTGATTTCATCGGTTTTATACGATTGACTTTTCCGGACCCGGTGGGTAATATGCGCAACTCATTCGGGACGCAAGCGTTGGCCCCGGATTGCCGAGGTGGCGAAATTGGTAGACGCACTAGCTTCAGGTGCTAGCGGGGGCAACCCCGTGGAGGTTCAAGTCCTCTCCTCGGCACCATTTTAAGAAACCATCCCAGACCACCAAAGACCACATTATACATTGATTATCAATGAAATTTGTTAGTTTCTCGGGTTTTGTTGCTTGTATCTGATGGTCTGTTGTACCGATTCCGGGGAGCGTGGGGGGGACAAAGACTCGTTCCTTGCGGTTACTTCCAACCCATGCTCTGCCATTCCTGCTCATCCCTGCGTCCACGGCATTGAC
>MGXL01000109.1:11721-11974 GCA_001801365.1 Gammaproteobacteria bacterium RBG_16_57_12
GCCCCTCCCAGGACTCAGACAACCACCTGCGAACCCAATACCCGGAGCACTTCATCGGCGGTGGTTAAACCACTGTTTACTTTTTCGCAGGCATCCTGTATCAGTGTGATATAGCCCAGCGTTTCGGCGAGCCTGGTGATTTCCATCTGGCTTGCACCCGAGGCGATCAGATGCCGCATCTGTTCATTGGGTATGAAAACTTCATAGAGCGCCACCCGCCCCTTGTATCCCGAATTGCCGCAGGCATCACACC
>MGXL01000110.1:0-1462 GCA_001801365.1 Gammaproteobacteria bacterium RBG_16_57_12
CCCAGCGCTCCACCGAGGACAGTTCGAAATGATCCTCCGGGCTCAAGCTGCAATCGGCCTTGACACAGTAGATACTGACCGTACAGGCATCATTCTCGACCCGCGCGATTTTATCCTGAAAATATCTCGGCCGCAGCAGGATTTGTTCAATCTGGCAACCGTCCAGATCAAGCGGTGCATCCGGTTTGACCAGATAGTACTCCATACGTTCCGGACCATGTACGATCCCCAATCCATGGACACGCATGGGATCCGGGCCTGTGTAGTCCGATGGATCGTATACCTCGATTCTATGGAATTTATCGTTCATGCAAGCACCTCCACATGCTGTTCAGCATCTTATCGCAGCAGAATACAGTCAAATATCAGTCACGCTCTCACATTCACATTATGTATCAAAGCTTTTCCAACTCCCTGGCCATCCTCTGTCCTTTCTGTTCGTCGACCAGATAAAAAATGCTGCCGCCGATGACAAACAATATGATGACCGAAAGTATCGATGCCCGGGTATCGCCACTGACCAGGGCCACCCCCCCCATTAATAGCGGCCCGAGCACTGCTGCAAATTTTCCCAGCATGTTATAAAAACCGAAAAATTCTGCTGCCTTATCCTTTGGGATAATACGGGTATAAAAGGAACGACTCAAGGACTGTATACCACCTTGGACTAAACCTATACCAATTGCAAGCATGTAGAATTCCGTAATACTGTCCATGGCATAGGCAGAAATACAGATAATAATATAGGTGAATATTGCGATATATATACCTGTTTTTGTTCCTATTTTCTCTCCAAGATAGCCGAAGCCAACAGCTGCGGGAAACCCGACAAACTGGGTGATGAGCAGAGCGACTATCAGGCTTTCGGCGGGATAGCCGAGAGACATGCCATAGTCGACCGCCATTCTGATAATAGTGTCCACCCCATCGATATAAAACCAGTAGCCGAGCAAAAACAACATTACTACCCGCAGTTTCCTGATCTCATGAAAGGTGGCGGATAGTTGCCGGAAGCCGCCGCGCATGGCCGCGATAACACCATGCCCTGCCTTGCCCCGCTCCCTGACAAAGAACAACAATGGCAAGGTAAACAGCCCCCACCAGAACGCCACCATTACAAAGGACGCCCTGACGGCTTCTGCTCTGTCGGCAAAACCAAACTGGGCCGGGTCGAGGTACATCAGCACATTCACGGCAAACAACAGCCCACCGCCCAGGTATCCCAGGGCATAACCCAGGGCCGAGACAAAATCCATTATCCTGGCCTCGGCTACATCGACAATCAGGGCATCATAAAAGATCACCCCGCCCGAGTATCCGATACCGGATAGGACATACAGGGCAACGGCATACTGCCATTGCCCCTGGGCCACCAGACTTAACAGGCCGGTCATCAGCAACCCCAGGAACGTGAAGAAAAACAAAAATTTCTTCTTGGCGCTGGCATGATCCGCAATTGCCC
>MGXL01000110.1:1505-11900 GCA_001801365.1 Gammaproteobacteria bacterium RBG_16_57_12
AGATGAAAGCTGCTTTCGACGGTGCTGCTGCCCGCGCTCCAGTACTGTTTGAAAAAGATGGGGAAAAAACCGGCCATCACCGTGGTGGTATAAGCGGAGTTGGCCCAATCATAAAGAGACCAAGACAAAATCTGTTTATTGATACGTCTGCTCAAACCGATCTCCCGCACGGTCGGAATATCAACTGCCATCCTGACGCCGGTTCCAGACGAACTGTTAACTGTAAGTAGTCAATCATCCGTCTCACGCCGTCCGCAATTATCTACCTTGCAAAGCAGGTATTGATGTAACATATTAATTTGTATCGACGTATACATAAACGATATGGAATTATGAGCACATCACCCCAGTACACACTTTATGTCGAGGATGAACCGGATATTCAGACCATAGCACAGCTGGCACTGGAACAGGTGGGCAATTTTTCGCTCACGACCTGTAGTTCAGGGCAGGAGGCGTTGGACCGGGCCCTAGATCTCCTCCCCCATGTGATCTTCAGGTTTGATCCCATGAACCGGCCCGATCAGATACGGTCAATCTGGCAGAGACATTATGGCCGTCAATGACCCTATCCAGGAAAAATTACGCGAATTACGGGATACCTATGCCCGACAGCTCCCGGATCGGCTGAATACCATCTCGGCACTCTGGAGTGAGCTGCAAGACCATTGGGACCTGCAACAGCAAAAGGAGTTACATCGCCTGGTCCACAGCATCGCTGGATCCGGCCTGACCTTCGGTTACAGTAAACTTGGCCAGCACGCCCGCCATATTGAACAGCTTATTCAAGATGCTGGTTCAGAGTCCCTTGTAGATCTTTCCCTGCAAACTCGCCTTGGCAACATGATCAAGGAACTGCGGGGGTATGGTGAAAAGCAGGATGCCATTATGAACAATACCAATGAAGTAGCAACAAACCCTCTCACGGAAAGCTCGCCGGTAGTCTATATCATCGAGGATGATGCTGGGTTGGCCTCGACCCTGCAGATTCCCCTGCAGCAAAATGGCTACACTGTCGAAATTTTCCCCAGCCTCAGTGCCGCCCAGGATTCCCTATATGACAGAATCCCTAACGTTCTGATGATCGATATTTCCCTGACCGAAGGTGAACTGGCGGGCGTGACCTTTGCCAACCAGCTGCAACAGGCGCAGATCATCCCCATTCCGGTCATTTTCACTTCACGCCGCAATGATATTCACGCCCGTCTTGAAGCGATACGGGCCGGTGGCGATGCATTTTTATCCAAACCCATAGACGCAAAAATATTGCTGGACACCCTCGACAATCTTACCGCCAGCAAAAACCGCTCGCCCTACAGAATTCTTATCGTGGACGATGATCAGGATCTGGCCAATCATTATGCCCTGGTGTTAAAAAGCGCCCACATGGAGGCCCATACGGTCACCCGACCCCTGGAAATCATAAAGGCCCTGGCAGATATCAACCCCGACCTGATCCTGATGGACATTTATATGCCGGAATGCAGCGGCACGGAACTGGCCAAGGTAATCCGCCAGGAAGGCGCCTATATCAGTCTGCCGATCGTTTTTCTTTCATCAGAAGAAAATCTTGAAAAGCAGTATGCCGCATTGAAAATTGGCGGTGATGACTTTCTTACCAAGCCCATACCGGATAATCATCTGATCAACGCCGTGCATGTCCGCGCCCAACGTGCGCGTCAGATCGCCTCGCTGATCAGCCGTGACAGTCTTACAGGTCTGATCAACCATACCAAGATCAAGGAACAGTTGCAGCAGGACATTTTACGCTCAGCGCGCGACCATAAACCGCTGGTATTCGCCCTGCTGGACATTGATCATTTCAAGACCATCAACGATAACCATGGTCATTTGATCGGCGACAAGGTCCTTATAGCCCTGTCACGTGTCCTTCAGGCAGAATTACGCAAAACCGATGTGGTCGGCAGATACGGTGGTGAGGAATTCGCTGTAATATTTTCCGACACCACCGTATCGCGTGCCAGCATCATCATGAACCGGGTCAGGGAAAAATTTGCCAATACCGTACATCATGCTGATGGCTACACCTTTCATGTCACCTTCAGCGCCGGGCTGTCCTTCTTTCCGAAACACAATGACTGTGATAGTTTGATTGCCTCTGCCGACAAGGCAATGTATCGGGCCAAGGAATCCGGGCGCAACAAGGTTATTGAAGCGGAAGCCTGAACTCACGACATAAATGCCCCAACAGAAATCAAATACCTCGGCAGGCTACCCCCGCCATGAGCACGTAACTGATTGGTTGAGATAATTCTATATTGAAGGACATATCATGCTGATTAAATATTTTGTCATAGCTGTTGTTATCCTGGGCGGCTCCGCCGCCTTTGCCGGCCAAACAAGCTGGGATGACGGTTCAATGGAGCCGCTGCCAGCCAACACAGCGGATATCACAGTGTACCGCGACCCCAATTGCGGCTGCTGCAAAGACTGGATCAGTCATCTTGGAAGACATCACTTCAAGGTAATCGATCTTCCCAGCGACCAAATGGATGCGATCAAGAAAAAATATGCCGTGCCCAAGGAAGCGGCCTCCTGTCATACCGCCGTCATTGAAGGCTACGTCATTGAAGGCCACGTGCCCGCTAATGACATCAAACGGCTGCTCAGGATCAAGCCCGCAATCACCGGTCTGAGTGTTCCGGGCATGACGACAGGCACTCCAGGAATGGAGATGGGAAGCAGAAAAGATCCCTTCAACGTCATCACTTTCGACAGCAACGGCGTGGCGGACATCTTCAACAGCTACCGCGATTACTAACAGCCAATGCCCGCCCATACTCCTGTCGATATTGCCTATTTCTCCGACGTGCTGTGCGTATGGGCCTACGTTGCCCAGATTCGTGTCGATGAATTGAAAAGGCACTACAACTCGAACATCAGTCTGCACTATCACTTTACTCCGATTTTCGGCTGCACCGAAAAACGGATCAGCAATGCCTGGTGCGACAAAGGCGGCTATCAAGGTTACAGCCAGCATGTCCGTGAGGTCTGCAGCCGGTTCCCCCATGTCACTGTGCATGAAAGAATATGGCAGGACAATATTCCCGCCAGCTCGGTCGGCTGTCATCACTTTATCAAGGCCGTGCAATTACTCGAAGATCAAGGGCAGATCCCGGCACAACCCATGGCCGAATACCACGGCAATACCCTTTTTGAAGAAACCGTGTGGCGCCTGCGTCAGGCCTTTTTCCGGGATATGCTCAACATCGCCGAACTTGGCTGCCATCTCACCATCGCCGGGCAGCTGGGGCTGCCGGTTGCAAGGATTACCGAGTTGCTGAATAACGGCAGCGCCATGGCGGCCATGTGCTGTGATGAACAACTGGGTGATGGATACAAGGTCGAGGGCAGCCCGACCTATGTACTCAATGAAGGGCGGCAGAAACTCTATGGCAATGTGGGCTATCGCATCATTGAAGCCAATGTACACGAAATCCTCGAGCGCCCGGAAAATCAGGCCACCTGGTGTTGACTATAGCTCTCAGCCATGAAATTTTCGTTTACTGCCATCGGTATCATCCATTCCTGCTACAAGGAGAAATTCGCCGTTCCCCGTCAGCCGGGGCTGGTGATGGATGACCAGACTGTTCTGGAATTATTGCCGCCCTACAACCGCGTGGAGGCTCTGCATGACATCGAAGGATATTCGCATCTGTGGATCGTGTTCGTCTTCCATGCCAATGCGCAGGATGGCTGGAAGCCGACTGTCCGTCCGCCGCGCCTCGGCGGTAATCGGCGCACCGGTGTCTTCGCCTCGCGATCGCCCTTTCGCCCCAATCCGATCGGACTGTCGCTGGTCGAGCTGAGCCATATCGGTCAGGAAAACGGCAAGATCCTGTTGCACCTGAAAGGGGCCGATCTACTCGATGGCACACCGGTGCTCGATATCAAACCCTATCTGCCCTATGCCGAGGCGCTGCCTCAGGCGCGTGGCGGCTTTGCGGCGCAGGCCCCCGGCAGTGATCGCGAGGTGATCTTTACCCATGAGGCCGATACCGCCTGCCGGGTCAGGGAACAGGCCGGCAGGACTGATCTAAGGCGCTTTATCATACAACTGCTGCAACAGGATCCGCGCCCGGCCTATGCGTCAGAAGACGCCAACCGGATCTACGGCGCAAGGCTATTTGATTTTGACCTGAAGTGGACCATCACCGCTGACAGGATATCGGTCATCGCTCTGGAGCCCGTCCGATAAGGATCAGCCGACCCACTTGCGCGCATTGCGGAACATGCGCAGCCAGGGCGCATCCTCGGCCCAGGTTTCCGGATGCCAGGAGTGTTGCACGGTTCGGAACACCCGTTCCGGATGCGGCATCATGATGGTAAAACGGCCATCGGTGGTGGTGAGTCCGGCGATGCCCTGCGGGGAACCGTTGGGGTTGGCCGGGTAGCATAAGGTCGCCCGTCCATGATTATCGATATAACGGACCCCGGCCAGTCCGGCCTGCAGGGCGTCCTCGGCGCGGGTTCCGGGGCGGAACTCGGCGCGGCCTTCACCGTGCGCCACGGCGATCGGTAATTGCGAGCCCGCCATGCCTTGCAGGAACAATGACGGAGATTGCAGTACTTCAACCATCACCAGGCGCGCCTCGAACTGCTCGGATTCATTACGCACAAAGCGCGGCCACAGGCTGGCGCCGGGGATCAAGGCGTGCAGATTGGACATCATCTGGCAGCCGTTGCAGATGCCCAGGCCAAAACTGTCATCGCGCCGGAAAAAGGCGGTGAACTCGTCGCGCGCCCGGCTGTTATACAGGATGGATTTGGCCCAGCCCTCACCGGCGCCCAGCACATCGCCGTAGGAAAATCCGCCGCAGGCCGCCAGTCCCTTGAAATCCGCCAGACTAACCCGGCCGGCGATGATATCGGTCATATGCACATCGACGGCGGCAAAACCGGCCCGGTCGAAGGCGGCGGCCATCTCGATCTGGCCATTGACGCCCTGCTCACGCAGGATCGCGATGCGCGGCCGGATGCCGGTATGGATGTACGGGGCCGCCACGTTGTCAGCGCAATCAAAGCTCGGGCGGGCGCTCAGGCCCGGATCGCTGCGGTCCAGCAGACGATCGTACTCCTGCTGCGCGCAGGCGGGGTTGTCGCGCAGGGACTGCATGCGCCAGGTGGTCTCCGACCAGGCCCGGTGCAGGTCCACCCGATCCTCTGAAAAAATGGCCTGATGCCGGTAAACGAAATTGACGCGATCGTCCTCGTTCGGCTTGCCGATGACAAAACTGTGCCTGCCCAGCCCTGCGCTGTGCAGCACCTCCAACACCTCATCGGTATCGCAATGGCGCACCTGGAGCACCGCCCCCAGTTCTTCGTTGAACAGAATGCTCAGCGGCTCCTCACCCAGCCCATCCAGTTGCACCGTCACGCCCGTGTGCCCGGCGAAGGCCATTTCACACAGCGTGACGAACAACCCGCCGTCGGAACGGTCGTGATAGGCCAGCAGCAAGCGCTCGGCATTCAGCGTCTGGATCGCGGCGAAGAAGGCCTTGAGAATCTGCGCGTCATCCAGATCCGGCGCATGCTGGCCAAGCTGCTGATAGACCTGCGCCAGGGCGGAAGCACCAATGCGGTTGGCGCCCTTGCCCAGATCGATGAGGATCAGGTCCGTCTCGCCCTGATCGGCGCGCAATTGCGGCGTGAGGGTATGACGCACATCCGCAACCGGGGCAAAGGCGCTCACGATCAACGACAGCGGCGCCGTCATCACCCGGGCCTTTCCCGCCTGCTCCCAGACCGTCTTCATGGACATGGAATCCTTGCCCACCGGAATGGTGATCCCCAGGGCCGGACACAGCTCCATACCCACCGCCTTGACCGCTTCATACAGGCCGGCATCATCGCCCTCATGTCCTGCGGCGGCCATCCAGTTGGCGGAGAGCTTGATATCGCTGATGTGTCCGATGCGCGCCGCGGCGATGTTGGTCAGCGCCTCGCCCACCGCCAGGCGCGCCGAGGCCGCCGGGTGCAGGATGGCGACCGGGGTGCGTTCACCCATGGCCATGGCCTCGCCGGCATGGCTGTCATAACTGCTGGCGGTGACCGCCACATCGGCCACCGGCACCTGCCAGGGCCCGACCATCTGATCACGCGCCACCAGCCCGGTAACGCTGCGGTCGCCGATAGTGATCAGAAAGGTCTTGTCGGCCACGGCCGGCAAACGCAGCACCCGATAGGCCGCCTCGCATAGATCAATACCGCGGGTATCGAAGGCGGGCTTGTGGAAGAGATGATGGCGGGCCTCGCGCAACATCTTGGGCGGCTTGCCCAGCAGGACCTCCAGCGGCACATCGATGGGCGTATTGTCGAAATAGCCGTCGCCCAGGATCAGTTGCCGTTCTTCGCTCGCCTCGCCGATGACGGCATAGGGACAGCGCTCCCGTTCGCAGAGGGCCTGAAAATCGGCCAGGCGCTCCGTGCTGACGGCCAGCACATAGCGCTCCTGGGATTCGTTGCACCAGATCTCCAGGGGCGACATGCCGGGCTCGTCGCTGGGTATGGCGCGCAGTTCGAAGCGCGCGCCGCGGCCGCTGTCGTTCACCAGCTCCGGCATGGCATTGGACAGGCCGCCGGCGCCGACATCATGGATGGAAATGATGGGGTTCTGCGCGCCCTGCTGCCAGCACTGATCGATCACCTCCTGACAGCGGCGCTGCATTTCGGGATTGCTGCGCTGCACTGAGGCGAAATCCAGATTCTCCTGGCTGGCGCCGCTGGCTACCGACGAGGCCGCGCCGCCGCCCAGCCCGATGAGCATGGCCGGTCCGCCCAACACCACCAGTTGCGCGCCCGGAGGGATGTCATTCTTCTGTACATGATCGGGGCGGATATTGCCCAGGCCGCCGGCCAGCATGATGGGCTTGTGATAGCCGCGCAACTCATCACCCTGCGGCCCTGGCACCTGCTGCTCATAGGTGCGGAAATAGCCGCACAGGTTGGGCCGGCCGAATTCGTTGTTATAGGACGCCGCGCCGATCGGCCCTTCCAGCATGATCTCCAGCGCCGGGACGATGCGCCCGGGCTTGCCGAAATCGGTTTCCCAGGGCTGCCCGCCGCCGGGGAGGCGCAGATTGGAAACAGTGAAGCCCGTGAGGCCCGCCTTGGGACGGGCGCCGCGTCCGGTCGCGCCCTCATCACGTATCTCGCCGCCGGAACCGGTGGCCGCGCCGGGATGCGGGGAGATGGCGGTGGGATGGTTGTGCGTCTCCACCTTCATCAGGATATGGACATCTTCCTCATGGTAACGATAGCGCTTGCTGTCCGGCTCCGGAAAGAACCGGCCGGCGCGCGAGCCTCTGATCACCGCGGCATTGTCTTTATAGGCCGACAGGATGTTGGCGGGGTGCTGCTGGTAGGTGTTGCGGACCATGGCAAACAGGGATTTGGCCTGCGGCCTGCCGTCGATGCGCCAGTCGGCGTTGAAAATCTTGTGGCGGCAATGTTCCGAGTTGGCCTGCGCGAACATCATCAGTTCGACATCGGAAGGATTGCGTTGCAGTGCGGTGAAATTCTCCACCAGATAGTCGATCTCATCGCCGCTCAGCGCCAGACCCAGCTCACGGTTGGCAAGCACCAGGGCATCACGGCCCCCGCCGAGAATATCGACCGTGGACAGCGAGCGGGGCGCGGCCTGGGCGAACAGACCTTCCGCTTCCTCCAGGCTCTCCAGCACCACCTCGGTCATGCGATCATGCAACGCCTGTTTGATCTCGAAGAGCTGATGATCGGACAGCACCACAGCATCGCGGGTCCACACCTGATAGGCAATGCCGCGCTCGATGCGCCGGATGATCTTCAGGCCGCAATTGTGGGCAATGTCGGTCGCCTTGCTGGACCAGGGCGAGATGGTGCCAAAGCGCGGCACCACCAGCAGCCATTTCCCCCCGGAATTCCGGGCTTCATGGGAAGGACCATAACTCAACACCTGGCCGAGCAATTCCTGTTCCTGGTCGTCCATGCGCCGTTCGCAGTCCACAAAGTGCAGGAATTCGGCCGTGATCCGGTCTATAACCGGAACCCGCTGGCGGACCGTGTTGAGCAGCTTGTCGAGACGGAAGGCGGAAAGGGCCGTGGTGCCGTGCAGCAGTATCATGGCATTCTCTTTTTCGGGCGGTTGGGAGGCCCTATGATACTTGAAATGGCCGGTATGGACTACTTAGTCATGCAGGCCACTATAGGGAGGAGCGGCACTCCTGCAGCCCTCCCCGGCGGGTTAATTCTCGATAATCCTGAAGGCGAAACAGGTGAAGGATTCGCTGGTCTCCTGCAGCTCGGTGAGGCGCAGGCGCAATGCCGGTCTGGCTCCCTGGACCGTCAGGACGGTGTCGATATCATAAATGGCCGCCGGCAGGATCAGCCTCGCCTCGGGCGCCTCGAAGCGGTCGGCCTGGGTCAGCAGGGCGCGCATGAAATCGCCTCCTTCGCCGACTCCCCGCAGCGCCTTGACGAAAATGGGCCTGACAAGGGGGCCGAACGACATGATCCCGAAGCCGCCCCCTTCCGTGTGCGACATAGCCAGCCAGCTGATCTGGCCAAGATTCCAGGCGCTTTCTCCGGAGGTGCGGTAGCACACCAGATCGCCGACCCGGGGCTTCAGGCCGGATTCAATATCAAACGCCGCGCCAATCCCGCCCGTGCTGACATCGGTCTGCCGCGCCAGATAATGCCTGACCGGCGCGGCGGGTTCGGGCGGCGTGTCCTGTTCCGTGTGCAGGGTATGTTTTTTCTCCCAGACATCATGAGTCGGATCATCGAGGCGGAACTGGGAGGCGCGGCCCATCTCGACCTTTTGCTTGGGCGCCGTACCCCAGGAATCTTCGTGGGGCGTCAGTGACAGATCGTCGAGCGACAAGGGTTTTTTCAGAGGCTGTTGCCCTGCCTCGACATTTATTTCGGTGCTGAAGATGTTATGACTGTCCACCAAACCGCATACGACATCGATCGGCTGTTGCCGTGCCGCGCGTTCATCCTGACGGTCGTTCTTCGAACGCCAGCCGCTGACCAGGCGGGACAGCATATTGCGCTGCTGCCGTCTGGCCAGGGCAAACGCCGGGCTGTTCTTCACATCACTGGCCACCGCATCGGCCCGCTTCTGGATAACCTGCTTCAATGCCTCGATATTCAGCACCCGGAGGTTATTGATATCATCGTATACCGCGCCCGTAGGAGCATGATAGGGGGCTTCATCGCTGGACAAATCCACGATGATCTCGCCATTCGCCTGCCAGCCGCGCAGCGGAATCTGTGTGGAGCAATGCTGGCTCCATTCCTCCATCTGTTCAAACACCTGCTGCGCCTCGCCCGACATCAGGCGGTAGGGCTTGATGGCGGCCAGCAGCAGCACCTGCATATATTTGCGCTCGAGGGTGCTATGCCGGTTGCCCGCCATCTCCACCACGGTGTTATGAAATCCCAGCTGGCTGGAAAAACTGAACAGGGTATGCAACTCGCGCCAGACCTTGGGAACCAGGGCTTCATAGAGGAGATAGTTCTCCAGTATCAGGCGAGCCATATAATCCACCGCCAGACACAGGCACAGAACGATATCAGCCTTGCTCAGATCTCTCTTGTCGGCCATGTAATGGCTGAAAACGATCTTGTAGCCGGTGGCCATTTCCTGCAGCAGCCGTTTGATCTGAACGGCGCGCTCGTAATTCTTCCCGGACAGGGGAAACGGCGCCATCAGATATTTTTTACGGATGGGCTCAATAAATTTATCCGCCAGCGCACCGAATTCCTTCATCGCCTGGTAGCGCGTCCTGATATCGAGCACGCACTGATTCATTTCCTCCAGTGCCGGCAGAAGCTGCAGCAGGGCTTTTTCCGGATCGGCGATCGGCAGCGCGTCCAGCCAAGCGCTGATCTCACCACTGCTACACCCTATTGACAGCCTGCGACCGGGATCCTGTTTGGGTATGGACAGACTGAATTGCGCCATCGGTTAACACCTTTCTTATAGTCAGATTTTATATTCTTTAGTATTACGACCAAAACTGAAGAAAACATTAACGCAGCAGTGCAATTTTCCATCCATCTATCCGGTGGGTGTGGCATCGGTAGACCTGCTTTTTTAACCCATTGTTTTTCTAATAATATATGTAGCGTGGGTTACGACTGCATGGATGCAGGAGGTACGAGCCCATGGACGGGCGAGGTACGACTCCAAGGACGGAGGAGGTAGGGTTGCGCCGGGAGCGGCAACCGAGACTGCGCCTGGAGCAAGCAGTCGTAACCCACCCTTGTATCTCTCCAGATATGCTGGTTAGCTACCAGTGTATCACGAGGAATGGTGATCTTGGATCCACCCTTGGGCATAAAGCCTGTAACGTAGATCAAGGCCCATTCCTCAATTTCTCAAACATACTG
>MGXL01000111.1:0-3098 GCA_001801365.1 Gammaproteobacteria bacterium RBG_16_57_12
ATCACTTCAGCCAGGCATTGATCTGTTGCAGATCGCTGTCGGCCAGGATGCCGGCGGCCTGTTTGAGGCGTAAGGTGTTCAGGATATAGTCATAACGCGCCTTGGCGTGGTCGCGCCGGGCGCGGAACACTTCCTGCTGGGCATTGAGCACATCCACTGTGGTGCGGGTGCCCACTTCCTGGCCGGCCTGCGTGGCGTCCAGTGCGCTCTGGCTGGACACCACGGCCTGTTTGAGGGCCTGGACCCGGCTGATGCCGGCCATGACCGAGGCATAACCGCTGCGGGTCTGACGCTCCACCTGGCGACGCTGCTGTTCCAGGGTTTCACGGGTCTGCTCCAGTTGCTTGCCGGCCTGGCGGGCGGCCGCGCTGATGGCCCCGCCTTGGTAGAGATTCCAGTTGAATTGCAGGCTGAGGGAGTCGTTCTCGGTTTCCGAGCCGAAGAGATTGCTGTCGGAATTGTCGCTGTAACGATGTGTGCCCACCAGGCTCAGGGTGGGATGATGCGCGCCGCCCTGGCGTTTTACATTCTGCAGGGCGATCTCGACGCCTTGTTCTAGCGCGATCAGGTCGAGGTTCTGGCCCAAGGCCGTCTTCACCCAGTGCTCGATATCGGCGGGCTCGGGTGTCGGCAGCGGTGTTTCTTCCTGCAAACCCTGCAGGGTGGCCAGGTAGCGGCTGGTGGTGGTGCGCAACTGTTCGCGGGCGTTGTCCAGCTCATTCACGGCGATGATTTCCTGGGCGACGGACAAGTCATAACGGGCCTGGGCCTCGTGGACGTCGGTAATAGCGGTAAGACCAACATTGAAGCGCTGCCGGGTCTGTTCCAGCTGGCGGCCGATGGCGATTTTTTCAGCCCTGGCGAACTCCAGGCTGTCGGCCGCGGCGAGCACGGCAAAATAGTTTTCCGCCACACGCAGCACCAAGGTCTGCCGGGCGGCTTGGTATTCGGCCTCGGCCTTGGCGATTTCTGCGCCGGACTGACGCATGGCCAGCCAGGCATCCCGGTTATAGATGGCCTGGGAGAGATTGAGGCTGTAGCCGTTGGTGGTGAACGAATCCGTATTGCTGTTGTTGACCTGCTGACGCTGTGAGGTGATGTCGGCGTTCAGCGAGACAGAGGGCAGATAGCCGGCGCGGTTGATGGATTTAATCTCCAGCGAGGCGTCCCGTGCCGCCGCCGCCGCACGGATTTGCGGATCGTTTTCACTGGCCAGTTGATAGACATTCAACAGGTCTTCGCCAAAGGCCAGGGAGGATATAAGGCTGAAGCCCAACAACAGACTGATGTTAAGGATGTGTTTGATCATGTGTATCCCCGATTAATAACTTGCCATGCGGGTGTCGACGTGCTGGGCCCAGGCATGGATACCACCACTCAAGTTGATGACGCGGGTGCATCCGGCCCGCTCCAGCAGAAGCCCCGCCGACACACTGCGTACCCCGTGATGACAGATCACGACGATCTCCCGATCCAGCCCTAGTTCCGCCAATGCCAAGGGGATCTGCCCGAGGGGCAGCAATTGTGACCCATCGATCCGGCAGATGTCATATTCCCAGGGTTCGCGGACATCAAGCAGCAGGGGTGTCGGCTTGGCATCTTCCAGATAGTGCCTGAGCCAGATAGCATCAACGTGTTTCATGTTGTCGCGATGTTATATATTAGAAGCAGCTAATATATAACATCAGCGCTCAAAAAGTGAAGTGCTTAGGCTTGATGACGTTGCGCAGCATGGGCATGTCGGTCTCGAACAGCTCCTGCCGGTTCCACTCCCGGTCACCGAAACGGGTGATCAGCATGGCCTCCATCACCGGGGCCTCGCCGACGATGGCAAACAGCCGGCCACCGATCTTCAGATTCTGACACAGGCGCTCCGGAACCGTTTCGGGATAAGATCCGGTGACCGCAATCACATCGTAGGGGCCCTCCTGTTCCCAGCCGCCAGCCGCATCGCCCTGTGCAACCGAGACATTGGTGTAGCCCAGACGGGCCAGTCTGGCGGCCGCCGCCTCGCGTAGCTCGGGACTGATTTCGACACTGATGACCTGCCCGCCCAGTCTGGCCAGCAGGGCGGTGAGGAAACCGCTGCCGGTGCCGATTTCGAGGATCCGGTCCGTGGGCTGTATTTCCAGGGACTGCAACAGGCGGGCCTCGATGATGGGTTTCATCATGAGCTCGCCATTGCCCAGCGGGATATTGATGTCGGCATAGGCCAGACGCTTGAAATCCGCCGGGACATAATCCTCGCGCGGGGTATTCTTGATGACATCGAGCACCTTGGGATCCAGCACATCCCAGGTGCGGATCTGCTGCTCAACCATGTTGAAACGCGCCTGCTCAAAATTCATCTCATTCGCTGCCTGGCTCATTTGCTCACCTGATAGTTATCGTTAACTAAACCTCATTACCCCCCTCTCTCCGCGGGCAAGGGCAGGGGTGAGGGTGTTTGAAGCAAGCATGAAATTCCACTGATAAGCAAAGATACGGTGTTTGCCGGCCCGAGGCAAGGCTTGTCATGAGAGCCGCAAAGGCGCCCGTAAACAATGGCCACAGAACCGGCCGGTATTGCCGGGCCGGGATTCTTGGTATGATGTTGCCCATCCAGTCAGATGGCTAGGGGTGCCCGTAATGGCGGGCTGAGAAATACCCTTTGAACCTGATCCGGTTAACCCCGGCGTAGGGAAGCTGCTTGTAATGCGTGTTTCAAGCCTTGCCTGCGTCCATATCTCGAGAGGTACGATATGAGCGCGCAACCCGAAGAATTTTTGAGCAGGACCGCCAAGGTCGATGCGGCCTCGGTACAAGCCTTTCCGAACTCACGGAAAATCCATGTCCAGGGCTCGCGTCCTGATATCCGTGTGCCGATGCGCGAGATCGCTCTGGGCGATACGCCGGTTTCCTTTGGCGCGGAGAAAAATCCGCCGCTGACGGTCTACGATACCTCCGGTCCCTACACCGACCCCGCAGTGATCATTGACATCCGCCAGGGTCTGCCCGAGGTGCGCAGCGCCTGGATCGAGGCGCGCGGGGATACCGAGGTGCTGAGCGAGCAGACCTCCGCCTACGGGCGCCAGCGCGCGGCGGATAAATCGCTGGAT
>MGXL01000111.1:3194-4283 GCA_001801365.1 Gammaproteobacteria bacterium RBG_16_57_12
GATGGAATATGTGGCGATCCGCGAGAACCTGCGTATGGAGCAGTATCGCGAGCAATTGAAGCAGCAACACCCGGGTATGTCCTTTGGCGCCAGTATCCCCGAGGTGATTACCCCCGCCTTCGTGCGCGACGAGATCGCGCGCGGCCGCGCCATCCTCCCGGCCAATATCAATCACACCGAGCTGGAGCCGATGATCATCGGCCGCAACTTCCTGGTGAAGATCAACGGCAATCTCGGCAATTCGGCGGTCACGTCCTCGATCGAGGAAGAGGTCGACAAGATGACCTGGGGCATCCGCTGGGGCTCGGACACCATCATGGATCTTTCCACCGGTAAGAACATCCACGAAACCCGCGAGTGGATCATTCGCAACTCACCGGTGCCGATCGGCACGGTGCCGATCTATCAGGCACTGGAGAAGGTCGGCGGCAAGGCCGAGGATCTTACCTGGGAGCTGTTCCGCGACACCCTGATCGAGCAGGCCGAGCAGGGCGTGGACTATTTCACCATCCATGCCGGCGTGCTGCTGCGCCATGTGCCGCTGACCGCCAAGCGCCTGACGGGCATCGTCTCGCGCGGCGGATCGATCATGGCCAAGTGGTGCCTGGCGCATCACCAGGAGAATTTCCTCTACACGCATTTCGAAGAGATCTGCGAGATCATGAAGGCCTACGACGTTTCCTTCTCGCTGGGCGACGGCCTGCGTCCCGGCTCGATCGCCGACGCCAACGACGCGGCCCAGTTCGGCGAACTGGAGGCCCTCGGCGAACTCACCAAGATCGCCTGGAAACACGAGGTGCAGACCATGATCGAAGGTCCCGGTCATGTGCCGATGCACCTGATCAAGGTGAACATGGAAAAACAGCTCGAATGCTGTGACGAGGCGCCGTTCTACACGCTGGGTCCGCTGACCACCGACATCGCGCCGGGCTATGACCACATCACCTCAGGCATCGGCGCGGCGATGATCGGCTGGTTCGGCTGCGCCATGCTCTGTTATGTGACACCGAAGGAGCACCTGGGTCTGCCCAATCGCGACGACGTGAAGGAAGGCATCATCACCTATAAAATCGCCGCCCACGCCGCCGA
>MGXL01000111.1:4430-5499 GCA_001801365.1 Gammaproteobacteria bacterium RBG_16_57_12
CATGACGAAACCCTGCCCAAGGAATCCGCCAAGGTGGCGCACTTCTGCTCCATGTGCGGCCCCCAATTCTGCTCGATGAAAATAACGCAGGAGGTGCGTGAATACGCGGAAAAGGGCATGCAGGAGAAGGCCGCGCAATTCGTCGAAAACGGCGCCGAGCTCTACAAAAAAATATAACCGGAGATTTGTGTATGAGTTTTCTAAATGCCGAAATCAAAAAGAAGGCCAATATCTATCATGACGGCCGCGTCACCAGCCGCAGCATCGTGACCAGTGCGGGTGAAAACAAAACCTTGGGCATTATGTTGCCGGGTACGTATCATTTTAGTACCGGCGCACCCGAGGTGATGGAGATCAACCAGGGCCGCTGCCGCGTAAAACTGGCGGGTGAGAGCGCCTGGCGGGAATACCGGGCCGGTGAGCGATTCGATGTGCCCGGGGCTTCAGCCTTCGATATTGAAGTTCCGGAGCTGGTGGACTATATTTGCCACTTCGTGAAATAAAAAAAAGGCCAGTACAGGAGGTGAAACTGGCCATAGCAGGGGAGATACCAGTTGCCCTGAATCATTCCGGGATGGAATGATTCAGAACGTCCCTAAAATCAATAAATCAGTTGAGCGCAACGTTCAATTTTACCCACAGCAGGCGTCCCGGCTCATTGACCCGGGTGGTCTGGGTGAAGCCGGTCACCGCCGCGCCGGCGCGGCTGATATGCTCGGCGTAGGTCCTGTCGAACAGGTTGTCTACGCCGGCTGCGATCTGCAGGTACTCCCTGGGCCGATAGCTGGCGTTGAGCGAGAACACCCCGAATCCGGCGGTGCGGCCGATGTCCTGGCCGACGATATTGCCCTTGTCGATGTCAAAACGATCCTGTTCGGAGACGAGGCGCAACAGCGAGCCCACCGACCACACCCTGTTGTCCCAGGTCAGGCCAACGCGACCTTCGAGCGGCGGCAACTGCGCCAGCGGTGCGCCGTCGGTATCATTATCTCCACGCACATAGGCGAGGCTGCCGTCGAGCTTCCAGGTGTCGGCGAGGGCGTAATTCGCGCCCAGCTCACCGCCCCTG
>MGXL01000112.1:0-1428 GCA_001801365.1 Gammaproteobacteria bacterium RBG_16_57_12
TTGGCCTCGGAGGCGAAAAGCAGTTCATTTTCGTTTTTGGAAATGAACAGGGGCTTTATGCCCAGCGGATCGCGCGCCAGGATTCCAGTGTTAGCCTGCTGATCCCACAGGGCGAAGGCATACATGCCGCGCAGGCGGCTGAAACCCTGCCAGCCTGATGCACGGTACAGTTCCATGATGACCTCGGTATCGGAATGGGTCAGAAAGCAGTGCCCCCTGTCGAGCAAGTCCTGACGCAGTTCCTTGTAATTGTAGATCTCGCCATTGAAGATGATGCTGTATCGTCGGTCATGGCTGTGCATGGGCTGCACGCCGCCCTCCAGATCAATGATGGCCAGGCGGACATGGCCCAATGCAACATGCTGATTGATGAAATGACCCGAGCCGTCGGGGCCTCGGTGCGCAATGGCTGCCGTCATACGCTGTAGCGGCACCTGATCCTGTTGCGTGAGGGGCGCTGGTGAAAACCAGCCTGCGATGCCGCACATATTATCCTGGAACCTGTAGTTGGATGGGGTGGAGTGTGCGGTTTTTACGGTGCAGGGCAAGGCGTAGCGAGGCGGAATGGTCATTCCATTCCAACGAGTTACAACGCAGCAATGCGCCGTGAAAACCGTGCAATCCGCCCCATAGCGAGCTTGCCCGGCGGATGAATCCATAAATCATGAAGAAGCAAATTTTAATCATGACATTAAGCCTCCAATGTAGCGGTCAACTGCGGGTTCCAGGATTATTTTGTCAGTGAGTATTGATAGGCCTGTAATGGCCCGGGAAAGGTTTCAATGCAGTGTGTGACAAACTCCGCCACATCGATGGTTTCGGACAGCAGCTGCTGGCGCCGCTGTTGCCACTGCTCGCGGGATTGCTGGAGGGTGTCGTCAATCATCTCTGCCAGCCGGTTCCAGGACAATTGCCGCAGGTTTTTCACCAGACCATAGCGCGATTCCTGCTCATTGGTGTAACCGCGTCCGGTCCGGGCGGCGTAGATCGCCGGCACGCCCAGCACGGCGCACTCCGAGGCCATGGTCGCGCTTTCGCCGATAAAGGCCAGGCAGAAGGCCATGACGTGGGGAACCTCCCTGACCTTGCCCGGATAGGCATAGGATTTGAACCTGTCGCTCAGGGCCGCTTCGGACGAAATTAGCACCTTGCCATGCGCCGCGAGTTTATTGATCACATTGCCCAGCAGCTCGTCATTCCAGCCCTTTTCGCCAATGTCGTGATTGGCCTGCCAGGATACCAGGCGTAGAAAAAAGGTATCGCCCTCTGTGGCCAACCCATTGGCCAGCGCAATGTCCCGGTCCGGGGTAAAGCGCTTTGGATGCAGGTAGGACAATTCGTGGTAGCCGGCATAGCGGATATGCCGCTTTCTGGGCAGCCAGGTTTCATAACAGCGCGGTACAATGACCGCCGAGGCGAAGGGATAGG
>MGXL01000112.1:1499-1751 GCA_001801365.1 Gammaproteobacteria bacterium RBG_16_57_12
CTGCGCGATAAAGACCCCGCCAATCGCCGCCATGATATCCGGCCTTTCCTGTTTCACCACCTTGCGCAGGGCAAGGTTGCGCTGCACCAGTTCCTTGCCGAGTGACAGCATGCCGCCCTTGCCCAGGGCGGACAGCGGGTGATGTGGCAGATTCAATTCATTCAGAAGCTCCAGGGCGAATTCCTTGTCACGGCTGGTGATCACGACCTCGTGGCCATGCTGCCTGAGTAACTGGATGGGATTGCGGAAGAA
>MGXL01000112.1:1822-2692 GCA_001801365.1 Gammaproteobacteria bacterium RBG_16_57_12
ATATTTAACGTCATGGTATTGTTTGGCATATTAATGAAAATTGGCTTCGCCTTCCCGGTGATGCCGCTATGGTGCGGATTGCGCGGTTTATAGGGTGCATGGCCGCGTTGTAATTCGTTGGAATGGATGGTGTTTTATATCTCTCGATTGCATACCATTTCAATGACCATTCCGCCTCGTTACGCCTTGCCCTGCACCCTATAAACCGCACACTCCACCTCATCCAACTGCCGTTTCCAGGTTCATTTGTCATCCCGGGTCTGATAAATCAACATGGTGATCTGTTCAGATACCAGGCCGATCAGAAAGATGATCACGGCGGTAGTCAGCAGCACGGCGCTCATGTTGGTGAAGTGTCCATAGGTGGTTAGGGTATAGATGAGGTAGCAAACCCCGACAACGCCGTGTAGCAGGCTGAAGGGCAGAAACAGCTTGAGGGGCGAGTATAAAGTGCCGACCTTGAAGATGATCAGCAAAAAACGCACGCCATCGCGGAGAATATTGATATGGCTCTTGCCTTCTCGTTTGTGCACGGTGATCGGGACATAGGCAACCGGATAACCGGCGCGGAAAAACGACATGGTGATGGTGGTCGGGTAGGAAAAACCATTGGGCAGCAGGTGCATGAACTCGTGGAATTTCCTGCCAGCCACCGCCCGGAAACCGGAGGTAAGGTCGTCGACGCGCCGGTTCACCATCCAGCTCGCCAGCTTGTTGTAAATCGAATTGGCAAACAGCCGCCCGACACTGGCCTGTGACTGTGCATCGCGCGCGCCCACGGCCATGTCATAGCCCTGGCTCAGCTTGTCCAGCAGGGCGGGTATATCGGCAGGACTGTGTTGCCCATCGGCATCCATGAATACCAGTATC
>MGXL01000112.1:2738-3676 GCA_001801365.1 Gammaproteobacteria bacterium RBG_16_57_12
GTAGGGATGCGATACCAGCCTGACGTCCGCCTTCTGGCAGATGGTTACGGTGTTGTCCGTGGATCCGTCATTGACCACAATGATTTCCGCTGCGGGATAGAGGCTGCGCAGTACCGGCAGCAGGGTCACGAGACTGCGCGCCTCATTCTTGGCCGGCAGGATGATGGAAAGTGATTTATTGGTCTCAGACACTCTGTTGTCCTTACGGGGTTACGCGCATCTACCGGCTGTCTGACGTATTTAAAGATTCAGTCAAATCCCGGATGATATTGTCTATATCGATCATGGGATGATCGTTCAAAAGTATTAAACGGTCAATGGTCTGTTGCGCCATTTCGCGATTGCCCGCCATGAGATAGGTCTGCGTCAGGGCGATGAGGGCCAGGGGGCGCTGCCCCGGCGGTGCCACATCGCTAACCGCGGCGGCCTCCTCAAAAACAGCGGCGGCCGATGCGGCATCACCTGCGCGCATCAGGGCCCGGCCATAGTGCAAGTTGAGATAATACTGATCCCGGGCATTCAGGCCGGTATTAGTGGCTGCCGCGCTGGTCAGCTCTACCAGGGTGCCGAGTGACAGCGCCGGGCACTGATTGGCCAGTGACAGATTGGACAGCGAGACGATGTTGTTGATGCCGTAGATACCGACCGTGCGTGTTTTGAGCTGCATCAGGGCCGCGTCGACGAGCGGCCGGGGTATTTCACTTTCCAGGCAATAGGAAACCAGTATGTGCAGGCTGGGGCCGGCCTGATTGGGCAGCAGCGGTTCTATGGCCTGAATATGGCGCCGGGCCGCTGCAAAGTCGCCCACGCGCATATGGTACACCGCCAGCCAGGAATGGCCGCGGGCGGAGTTGGGGTGGCTCTCGATGGTCGTGGTATAAAGGCTGTACTCGTCGGACCAGAGGTTGGCCCGGATGCTGGTCAGTGCCGCCAGCGTG
>MGXL01000112.1:3684-4794 GCA_001801365.1 Gammaproteobacteria bacterium RBG_16_57_12
GCTGAGACTGATGATGAGTTTTGCCGGAGCGGTATATCGGAATGGCAATCTGACCTGATAAAGACCATAGGCGAACCCCAGGCAGATACCGTATATCGCCAGATAATTGCGGTGCTCGAACACCAGCTCCAGGGGAATGATGGTCGACTCCAGCAGGTGCGACACCAGAAACCAGGCTATGGCGAAGCCCGGCAGGACCATCCGGGCGCGCGCCCAGACCGCCAGCGCCACCGCGCCGGCCAGCCCGGCGATGGCCAGGACCGTCGTGATATCCAGTGTTCTGGAAATGCGATAGTCGTCATGAAAAATGCTCATGGCCCCCGGGTCGGGGATCAGGGTGAGCTGGAGATAAAACCACAGCACCCGCGCCTCGGTCATCAGGCGCTCGGTCAGGGTGAACTCCTTGTGCTCAAAACCGGCCAGCAGTTGCGGGACATGGCTGGCAAAGTAAATCAGTCCCAGCAGCAGCGGCATGGCGATGAACACGCCCTGGAAGATCCGCAGCCATTTCCGGCTGGACGGGGCCAAGTCCTGATGCTGAAAAATGAATAACTCAATTACGAGCACGTACAAGGGCAAGAGTACGCCATTCTCCTTGCTCAAAATGGCCAAGGCGCCGAAGATGAATGTCCCTGCCGCCATGACCATAAACCCCTGCCCAGGAGTGGCGGACAATAGGCGGCGGCCGCTGACATAACACAGCAGCGCCAGGATCATGAATAGCGTGGAGAGCTGTGTCATGCGCTGCACCGCGTAGAGCACCGTGCTCACCTGCAGCGGGTGGACCAGCCACAGCGTCGCTGCCAGAGCGGCGATCCACCAGGCATCGCGCCTCCGGCCTGCACCCGGCAGGGTTTCCAGCAATTTGCCGCCCAGCAGAAACAGCAGGAGGCCGTTGACCAGATGCAGCACCAGGTTCTGCACCTTATAGGCATAAGGCTCCAGACCGTAAAAATAACTGCTCAGTGAGAAGGACAACATCGAGACCGGCCGGCCCAACGGCCCGCTGGGATTGCCAAATACCGTTTTGCTCAACTGCTCCATGCCGAGCGTCCCGACCTGAGCCGGCTTGAGATTGACCATGTCGTCCAGGACGAACGGGCCAGATAA
>MGXL01000112.1:4858-5677 GCA_001801365.1 Gammaproteobacteria bacterium RBG_16_57_12
CTTTCCATGCCGCTCTTCTTGATATTGACGAATTGCCTTGCTCACCGTCGAGTAGTGTATTCCGAAATGCCTGCCAATTTGCTGCTGAGTGTAATCACCGGTTTTGTAGGCTTCGCCAATCGCCTGGGTCCTGTCTGAATATCTTTGCTCGTAATAGGCCAGGGGCCTGGCAATCGGCCGCCGCTGTTTGCGTGGGATCTCGCTGGGCTTGTCGTCGGGCAGATATTTCTTCTGAATCGCGTTGATGAATGTCTCGCTGCCCAAGTAGATCTGGTTGTGAAGATTCTCCCAGACAGGTGGTTGTCCTTTTCCTTGACGGACAAATACCTTATAGCACTCCACAGCCATTTTCTTCTGCCTGCTAAACTGTGCAAGCAACCAGTCAGTTTCCAGCCAAACTGGCCTCTCCGCTTGTCCTGCAGTGGCGCGGTAACTGCTCCAAGGCCATTGGCCAGCGTGTGTTACCATATTCGCCCTGACCGGGTTCAACACCACATAGCGTGCCAATTCCAGTAAATAGCCATCTCTATCAACCAATATGGCCTTATATCGCCCCTGGAACACATGTCCTACCCGGTGGTGCCGACGGTTGAAAGTTTGTGTATAGATACCGTTGAGTTGCCTCATGCCCCTGGAAAGATTCCCCTCCGGGGTCTCGATCACGAGGTGATAATGGTTGTTCATCAGGCAGTAGGCATGAACCAGCCAGTTCATTCGCTCGCAGAGTGAGCCCAACAGATTCAGAAAATCTGCCCGGTCTTCGTCATCCAGATAAATATCTTCCTGACGATCGCCTCTGGATGTGACATGGTAAAGGGC
>MGXL01000112.1:5698-5818 GCA_001801365.1 Gammaproteobacteria bacterium RBG_16_57_12
TGGTCTGGCCATGCTGGAAATAGTAGGTTCATTAAATCGAGCTGTCAAGGAAAGACCTGACCCCGCGCGTGTGACCCCGCGCGTGGCGACCCCGCGCGTGGCTTTGACCCCGCGCGTGGC
>MGXL01000113.1:0-3383 GCA_001801365.1 Gammaproteobacteria bacterium RBG_16_57_12
ATTCCACGCCACGCAAGGTCGATGTGCGGGTGATCACCGCCACCAACCGCAATCTGGTCAAGGAGGTCGAACTCGGAAATTTTCGCGCCGATCTGTTCTTCCGGATACGCGTGGCGCGCATCACGCTGCCGGCGCTGCGCGAACGTCGTGAAGATATTCCGCTGCTGGCGGGCGTATTCATGAGCAAACATCGGGCGGCTACCGGCAAGCAGGTGGAGGTTATCAGCAGCAAGGCGATGAACAAGCTGCTCGAATATGCCTGGCCCGGCAATGTGCGCGAACTGGAGAACGCCATTGAATATGCCATCATTCGCACGCGCGGCACCACCATCAATCTGCAGGATCTGCCGCCGGAGATAGCGGAGACGGGACCAACCGATGACTACATCAAGGTTGAAACCCCGACGGCGCGCAATGAAAAAGATCGCTTCCTGGATGCCATGTCACAGGCCGGCGGCAATCGCAAAAAGGCCGCTCAACTGCTGGGCATGAGTCGCGCCACCTTCTATCGCCGCCTTACCGAGCTCGGCCTGAATCATAAGTAATTCCCAAAGCGTACTCTCATTACCCTTCAAATAATCACCCGCCTGTCTATTTCATCAAGGCGGGCAAATTCCTGACCCGTTTCCTGTCACAGGATGTCTCATCAGTGAGACATGTGAGACATTTACAGATCGTGAGACACAAGAAATGTCTCAATACTGTCTCAGTGATTTAACTGAACAAAAGGTATGTGTTTATAACCTACTGAAATAACAACATAAATAACAAAAGTGTGATGTTGGCACGCTCCATGCTCTACCAGAGACAGATACGAAAATCAATCCGCTCTGGGGAGACATACCATGAACAACACACGCCGCAACATCATCGGCTTCGCACTGATCACCCTGATTATGCTTTTCAATACAGGCTGCAGCGCATTATCCAACAGCGCCCTGATAAATGAACTGCGCTTTGGCAAGCTCATTGCGGCCAACAACGCCTTGCGTGATGCCGCTACCAACTGTGCCGACCAGGACGCACGCCTGCGCGCCTCCATCTGGGCCAAGACCGCCATCAACGATATCCGCGCTCAAGGCACCTATTTCAAGAAAGAAAGCCCCGAATATATCCAGGCTGTGGGCCTGATCAACAACCTGGCCCTGGTTAACCGCAGCACGGCCACACCGGAACAATCCTGCAAGCAGCTTCGCAAAACCTACAAAATGACCAACGAATACATTGCCTTGCTGAGTAATACCCCTGTGCTGATCGCACAGAACTGATCGATTTCATCCCTCCCCCAGAGGATTTTGCCCCGGTCTCACCGGGGCTTTTTTTATCCTAAAAAAATGTCTGCGCCCAGCATAAGCTCGGCACAGACATAAAGGAGGATAGGTGGTCTGCTTAGCCCTTATTCAGGTCAGCAGCATTTGGCGGGTTGTGCTGGCACATCCAGTCTGGCGAGAATCTTGTCCATCAGACACCAATTGGTCAGGCCGCTCTGAAACAGATTGGCACCGACAAACACGGTAAACCACAGCCAGTTACTGGAGTGATAGAGCGGGCTCGCTTCAACACCCAGCGACAGTGACAATAATATAAAGAACCCGGCAATCGAACGAACCACTCTGTTAATAGTCATTTTAACGTCTCCATATATTAGAGTATTCTAATATTATCTGCGCTACTGTAATAATGTCAAGACACGCTTGCCCATTGCATATCTTGTGCTAGCCTATAAATATGAGAATCATAAAATGCTGTCTGTTAACAATTCAGCATGCCACATCCGGAATTACCCAATAATCCACGTTAAAATCAATCAGATAGATTGATCTGTGGCTTACTGTCTTTTTTAGCGGGTTTAACCGCGCCACTGAGCCGAGGAGAAACACTATGCAATTACCGCTTCAAATCACCACCCGTGACATTGAACTTACCCCAGCCATCGAAAATGCCATACGCAGCCGGATCTCCAAACTGGAAACCTTTTATGACCGTATCATGGGTTGTCGCGTCATGATAGAGGCGCCGCATCGCCATCATCACAAGGGAGTGTTGTTCAATGTGCGTATCCGTCTCACTGTGCCCGGTGGCGAACTGACGGTGGGGCGTGAACCGCATGAAGACCTTTATGTCGCCATCCGCGATGCGTGCAACGCCGCGCGGCGACAGTTACAGGAATTCTCCCGTCGCCAGCGGGGTGACGTCAAGCACCATGAGGAGAGTCGCCTCTCTGAGAAATCTGAAGAAACCGGCGAGACTGGACCTACTGCCGATGTCATGCCACCCACATTAGCTTCGAACTACAATTCGACCTACGCCTGATCCTCGCAATCTGCAGCGCGCTATGGACATCCCTCCCCATAGCGCGCATTTTTTTCGCGCATCGCATATCCAAGCCAAACTTCTTTCCCTATCGCATATTTGAGATAATCCTCGCGCCTTAATTGCCGATATGTACTGTATCAGCAGTCAGATCATCCACTGCACTCATCCCGGAGCCCATTGAATGGATAGCGAAACCATAACCATTGTTACCCGCCTCTCACTGGCCGTGCTCGCCGGTGGCATCATCGGCCTGGAGCGCTCCTTTCACGGACGCCCGGCTGGTTTTCGCACCCATACCCTGGTGTGCGCGGCGTCATCCCTGCTGATGTTGCTGATGGTATTTCAACTGGAATTGATCGCCGGCAATGTGCCGCTGGAATCCATCAATATCGATCCGACCCGAATGGCGCAAGGCATCATGACCGGGATCGGCTTTCTCGGCGCCGGTGTGATCATCAAGGAAAACTATGCCATCCGTGGTTTGACCACGGCGGGTTCCATCTGGATGACGGCCTCCATCGGCATCGTCATCGGTATGGGTTTTTACCTGCCGGCCTTTCTGGCCACAATGATTACTCTGGGCGCATTGGTGGGGTTCCGCTGGATCGAGAATATCCTGCCGGTGATCTGCTACTCGCGACTGACCGTACTTTTCCAGCGCAAGGAATATATGCCCGAACAGGAACTGTATACCCTGCTGCGTGAATTCGACATCAAACCCGGTAACGCCAGCTATACCATCAATCATGAAGGCAAGACCTTCGAATATCAGCTCACGATTCGCACCAATAACCGGGCGAATTTCAGTGAACTGGCGGTGATGCTCGGCACCATGGAGCTGGTGCAGGAATTCAGCATCACCCCGATCGGTGATTAACTATTCGGCACGCAAGGCCTGGATAGGATCAAGATGTGCCGCATGACGCGCGGGCAGTACCCCCGCCAGCAGACCGATAACCGCGGCGACTCCGACCGCGGCGAAGGCATATAGCCAGGAAATCTTAACCGGCAGCGCCGGCAGCGCCGCGCCTAACAGCACAGCGCCAGACAGACCCAGCAGCAATCCC
>MGXL01000113.1:3410-7156 GCA_001801365.1 Gammaproteobacteria bacterium RBG_16_57_12
TCACCCAGAAACAGCATCATGACCTGGCGTCGACGCGCCCCCAGGGCGCGCAGCAGGCCGATCTCCGCCGTCCTTTCATTGACCGCGATCGTCATGATGGTCAATACGCCCACTCCGCCGACCAGCAGTGAGATACTGCCCAGGGCGCCGACCGCGAAGGTCAGGGTATCGAGCACCGAACCCAATACCTCCATCATCTGGTCCTGGGTGGTGATGGTGAAATCCTCACGATCATGGCGACTGATCAGCACCTTCCTGATATTGGCCACCAGCTCATCCACATTCGCCCCCGCGGTATACAGCAAATCGATTTCCATCACCCCCTCGCGATTGAACATGGCCAAGGCCTTGCCGGTGGGAATGAATACGATGTCATCGAAATCAAATCCCAGCACCTGTCCGCGCGGCTCCATCACGCCGATCACCCGATAGCGATCTCTGCCCACGCGGATACGGCTGCCCAGCGGATTGCTGTTGCCAAACAGTTCCTGTTTAACCTTGTTGCCCAGCACCACAAAGGCGCGGGCCGTGCGGGTATCATCGGGTGGCAAAAAATCACCCGCGGCCACGTTCAGGCTCCACATCTCCAGGGTTTCCGGCCCCACCCCCAGCACCGTGGTATCGCGGGCGCGGCCGCCGGCCTCTACGCGCGCATTGCCCTGCACCACCGAAACCACCGCGCGCACCTGGGGCAGGCGCTGCAAGGCCTCGGCGTCCTCCACCGTCAGGGGGCGGGTGGTGGCGATCACGCCCGGCGACACGCCATGGGTGGAGGTGACGCCCGGATTGATGCCGATGAGATTGGTGCCGAACTGGGTAAATTCACTGAGCACGAATTGATGGATGCCTTCACCGACGGCGGTCAACAGCACCACGGCGGTGATGCCGATGCTGATACCCAGCGCGGTGAGGAAGGTGCGAAAGGGGTAGGCGCGGAAATTTCCCAGCGCCAGTTTCAGCATTTCCCAAAGCATTGATTATCTCCGCGCCAGCGCCTGTACCGGATCCAGTCGCGCGGCACGGCGTGCCGGCGACACGCCGAAGATGATGCCGCTCAACAACGCCACAGCCAATACGGCGGGGATCACCCACACCGGCGCGCCCATCGGCAGAACCGGATACCACCACTGCACCAGCTGGCTGCCCAGCTCGCCGACTCCCACGCCGATCAGCCCGCCGCAAAAGGCCAGCAGTCCCGCCTCGGTGAGAAACAGCAGCAGGATCTGCCGGGGCGAGGCACCCACCGCCTTGAGCAGACCGATCTCGGCCTTGCGCTGACTGACCGCTACCAGCATGACATTCATGATCAACACCCCGGCGACCGCCAGGCTGATAGAGGCGATCCCGGATACCGTCAGGGTCAGAGCCCGCAGGATCCGGTCGAACGACTGCAACACGGCATCCTGGGTAATCACGGTGACGTCTTCATCGCCATCATGGCGGTCGCGGATGATCGCAATCACATCCTGCTTGGCCTGCGCGATCATTGCCCGGCTTTTCGCCTCCACCATGATGCGAAACAGGGACGGCGTATCGAACAGCATTTGCGCCGAGGCCACCGGAATGAATACGGCATCACTGAGCCCGATGCCGAGCGACTCCCCGGCGGACTCCAGCACGCCGGCGACACGAAAGCGGCGATCACCGATACGCACCCATTGACCCAGGGCCGGTTCGGTGCCGAACAATTCCGTGCGCATCGTATCTCCCAGCACGACCACCGGTTCGGCGCGGCGGGGGTCGACGGCGGGCAGAAACTCTCCCTCCGCCATTTTCATATGACGTACCTGCAGCATATCCGCCGTGGTACCGACCACGGTCGCATCACGTTCCAGGCGACCGCGCGCCACCGGCGCCGTGCCCACATTGATCGGCGCCACGCGGATGACCGCCGGGCTGCGCAACAGCGCCAGGGCATCTTCGATGGTCAGATCCCGCACCGCCTCGCCGACCAGCGGCGGTATGCCGCCGCTGGTCTCCGTCCGGCCCGGGAAGACCAGCACCAGATTGGTCCCCAGCGCGGAAAATTCGCCGATGACAAAACGCCGTGCGGCCTCGCCCAGGGAGGCAAGTATCACCACCGCGGCGACGCCGATGACCATGGCGCTCAGCATCAGGCCCAGGCGCAAGCGGTTGGAGCGGAAGGTGGTCAGGGTGAAGCGGAATACATCAGCGGGAACCATGTGCATGCTCCCCCGCGCTATCCTCAACGATCCGGCCATCCACCATGTGCAGCTGGCGCCGCGCCCGCCGGCCCAGCTCCGGATCATGCGTGACGACAATCAGGGTGATGCCGTTGTTGTTGAGCTGCTCGATAATCCGCACCACCTCCTTGCCGCTGGCGCGGTCAAGGTTGCCGGTGGGTTCGTCGGCCAGCAATATCTGGGGCGACATCACGGTGGCACGGGCAATGGCCACACGCTGGCGCTGCCCGCCGGACAACTGATCGGGACGATGATCGGCCCGGTCGGTCAGGCCATAGTCCTGCAACAGCTGCCGGATCCGTTGCTGGCGTTGCTCCGCGGGAATGCCGGCCAGGATCATCGGCAGGCCGATATTCTCCGCAGCGGTCAGCCGCGGGATCAAATGAAAAAACTGGAACACAAACCCCAGGCTCTCGCGCCGCAACCTGGCCTGTTCGTTGTCATCCAGCCCGGTGGTATCACGCCCGGCCAACCGGTATTTGCCGTTGCTGGGCCGATCCAGCAGACCGATGATGTTCAGAAGGGTGGATTTGCCCGAACCGGAAGGACCCATGATGGAGAGATACTCGCCCGCGGCAATCTCCAGATTCACATCGGCCAGGGCGCGGACCTGCTGCTCGCCCACCATGAAATTACGATCGACCTGCTCCAGTTGGATCATGGTTATTGCGCCTGTGCTTTATTCTCCACCGTGGCCTTAACCCCGGCGGCCACGCCCGCGCGGTCCACCGATACCACGATCTGCTCGCCTTCGCTCAGGCCATCCAGCACCTCGGTGTACTGCCAGTTGCTCAGGCCGGTCTTGACGGTGCGCGCCTGCAGCGCGCCATCCGGCGGATAGACCAGTACCCGGGAATCCGGCAACAAGGCCGTCGCGGGGATATACAAGGCGGTTTCATGGCGATCCAGCACAATCTCCACATCGGCGCTGTATCCCGCCAGCAGATTATTGACCTGGGTCGCATCGTCGAATTGCACCTCCACCTCGACGGTGCGCGCCTGCTTTTCCAGCTCCAGCACATAGGGGGCGATGCGCCGCACGGTGGCCGGGAAGCGCTGTTTGGGCACGGCATCCAGCGATACATAGGCCTTCATGCCCGGGCGGATCTGCGGCGCATCGATCTCGTCGATGGGCGCGGTGACATACAGACAGGAATCGTCGATCAGATCGATCGCCACAGGAACCGAGAGACCCGGCGCCAGGGGTGACAGGATCTCGCCCAGCTCGGCCTTGATGTCGGCCACCACGCCATTGAACGGGGCGCGCAACAGGGTGCGCTCCAGGGCCACCCTGGCTACCTGAATGCGATCGTTGGCCACATCGATCGAGGCGCGAAAGGCCTGGCAGGAAGCGGCGCGGGCATTGGCATTGGTTCTGGCCTCATCGACCCGGTCTTCGGCGGTCAGGCCCTTGGCGAAGATTTGCTGCAGGCGCTCGGCATTGCGGGCCGCCTCCTCGGCGAGGGCGCAGGCCTCAGCCGCGCGCGCCTTGGCGGCCTGGGCCTCGCTCTGCAGATGCAGCACCTCGGCATCCAGATCCTG
>MGXL01000113.1:7174-17186 GCA_001801365.1 Gammaproteobacteria bacterium RBG_16_57_12
GCAGATGCAGCACCTCGGCATCCAGATCCTGGTTCCACAATGACAGCAGCACCTGACCCGCCTCGACCCGCTGGCCCTCTTTTACGCGGATCTGCTCCACCCGGCCGCTGGTGATGGGCGAAATCTTGGCGCGGCGACACGCCTCCAGCGTTCCGGTACGGGTATTGGCCACGGTCGCTTCCACGGCACCGCGCGTCACCTGGTAGATCTGCACCGGCACACTATCCGGCTGCCAATACACCGCCAGACGCCACAGCAGTACGGCTACTACCAGTACACCAATAATCCAGCGAGATGATTTGCTGCCCATATCTGCCGCCTCTATCGGGTTTGCTCGTGACAACGCCCAGTATAGCAAGAGTTACTTTGGCATGATGCGCCTATCGCGTCATCAGAGGAGGTGAGTTTACCATCCCGCCCCGGAGACGATCGAACAGCGGCGGGCAACAGATGGCCGCACGATCGGCCAGTCCACATTGTTCGCTCAGGCGATCCTCTCTTTGATAATGATCCATCGCCCCGCTCATGGTGCCGGGCAGGATAACTCATATGACGAAACCCCTTTAAAATAAGCCTGCGCGATCACACGCCAGCCAGGCTGCAGGATAACTCCCGACACGCATGAGGTCGATTCTTCCGACACCATTCACGCCCGGACTGATAGTCACGACAACGACGTTCGACAGAAAAAACTATCTGTCAGCACAACACATGTGTCATCACCTGTCGGAAATTAATTTTAAAAAAAGTAAATCATTTCTGTACATTTGATTATTTTGTGTACTATATTTATTCAAAATTGCTTTAGCTTGGAAAGATGGATTGGTGTTCAAACAAAAATTTCTGGGCAACAGAGCGCTGACATGATGAATGTACTCTTGAAACAAAAAGCAGAACAACGCGGGAGACATATTGTATTATGAGGATAGTTTTATTAGGTGCACCTGGCTCCGGCAAAGGTACACAGTCCCAGAAGCTCGTCGACAAATATCACATTCCCCAGATATCAACCGGCAATCTCCTCCGCGCCGCCGTCACCGGAGGTTCTCCGCTAGGCAAGCAGGCAAAGGGCTTTATGGAAGCGGGACAGCTCGTCCCCGATCATATTGTACTGGGGATGATCGAGGAGCGTCTCAGTCACAAGGATGTGCGCAAGGGATTTATACTTGACGGCTTTCCGCGAAACATACCTCAGGCCCAGGCGCTGGATGAGCTGCTCGACAAGGTACACCAGCCCCTGGATGCAACCATTCTGATCGATGTCGATCTGGATGTCCTGATCCAGCGTATTACCGGCCGCCGCACCTGTCTCAGCTGCGGGCAGGTATACAATATTTATACCTCGCCCTCCAGACTGGACGACCGTTGTGACAAGTGTGGCGGCGATCTTCATCACCGCATGGACGACAATGAAGAGACTATCGGTAACCGGCTCCGCATCTATGAAGCTCAGACCACGCCCCTGATCAATTATTACCGTCAGCAGGGCAAATTAAAAAATATTCAAGGTGTTGGAGAAATAGACGATATCTTTACCAAGTTAATCACTGTCTTAGACAGATTAACTAACATTAAACCTGAAAAACAACGCGAGGAGAGTACAAAAATGAGTACAGCAAAGAAGAAGACCGCAACCAAGAAGGCTGCCCCGAAGAAGAAGGCCGCAGCAACCAAGAAGAAGGCCGTTGCCACCAAGAAAAAGGCTGCCGTGACCAAGAAGAAGGCCGCTGCCAAGAAGAAAACAGCAACCAAGAAGAAGGCCGCCGTGAAGAAGAAGACGGCGACCAAGAAGAAGGCCGCTGCCAAGAAGAAATAACGGCTAACCAGCACTTCGTTATCTGGTGCTTACACGTCCTCTTCCATTCGGGGGGAGGACGTGTAACTATTTTAGGGGATGATATTTCAGAGGAGTTGCCAGGGTGTCTCGCGTACAAGCCGGTCTAGGCCATTTTTCCCGTATCCGCATGCGTCGCATGCGTCGTGATGAATTCTCCCGCCGACTGATGCGTGAAACCCGGCTGACGGTGGATGACCTGATCTACCCGGTATTCATCCTGGAGGGTCAGGGTAAACGCGAGGCTGTTTCCTCCATGCCGGGCGTGGAACGCCTGTCTATCGATGAATTGCTCAAGGAAGCGGCCGAGCTGGTAGCGCTGGGTGTCCCCGCCGTGGCCTTGTTCCCGGTGACTCCCGCCGAAAAAAAGACCCTGGATGCCCGGGAGGCCTTCAACCCGGAAGGATTGGCGCAACGCGCAGTACGCGCCCTCAAACAGGCCTATCCGCAACTGGGCGTGATTACCGATGTTGCCCTGGACCCCTTCACCACTCACGGGCAGGATGGCCTGATCGATGAAACCGGTTATGTGCTCAATGACCAGACGGTGGCCGTGCTGATCAAGCAGGCGCTGTCCCATGCGAAAGCAGGCGCCGATGTAGTGGCGCCCTCCGATATGATGGACGGGAGGATCGGTGCGATTCGCGATGCCCTGGAAGCCGCCGGTCATATCCACACCCGCATCCTGGCCTATTCCGCAAAATATGCCTCGAACTTTTATGGCCCCTTCCGGGATGCCGTCGGCTCGGCCGCCAATCTCGGTGCGGGCAACAAATACACTTATCAGATGGACCCCGCCAACACCGATGAAGCGCTCTGGGAAGTCGGGCTGGATCTGGCGGAAGGCGCCGACATGGTAATGGTCAAACCCGGCATGCCCTATCTGGATATCGTGCGTCGGGTGAAGGACCAGTATGGCGTACCGACCTATGCCTATCAGGTCAGCGGTGAATATGCCATGTTGATGGCTGCCGCGCAGCATGGCTGGCTGAATGAGCGTGCCTGCGTACTCGAAGCCCTGCTGTGTTTCAAGCGCGCCGGCGCTGACGGCATCCTGACCTATTTCGCCAAACGGGTGGCGGGCTGGTTACGCGAAGACCACTGAGCCAGCAAGGGCTTGAGTACCATGACCTCCGCAGATTCCCTGTTTGATTTTGAGCGCCCGCCCGACAGCTATGCGGTGATGGGCAATCCCATTGCGCACAGCAAATCGCCGCAAATCCACGCCCTGTTCGCCAGACAAACCCGGCAGCGCATGACCTACACAGCCATCCTGGTTGAACCGGGTGGACTGGCCCAGGCGGTGGGAAATTTTTGCGCCAGCGGCGGCAAGGGGCTGAATATCACGGTACCCTTCAAGCAGGATGCCTTCCGCCTTGCCGATGAACGCTCGGCGCGTGCGCAACTGGCCGGCGCCGTCAACACCTTGCTGCATCGTGAAGACGGTACTCTCTACGGTGACAATACCGATGGGGCAGGGCTGGTGCGAGATATCTGCCAGAACCACGCCGGCATGGTGCGGGATCGCCGCATTCTGTTATTGGGAGCCGGCGGTGCGTCCCGCGGTGTCATCGGCCCATTGCTTGACGAGCGGCCGTCGCAACTGACCATTGCCAACCGTACCGCCGACAAGGCGGAGATACTCGCCGATGAATTTTCCGCATTGGGCAATATCAGGGGGCGTGGCTTTCCACAACTGGGCGGCAACACCTTTGATTTCATCATCAATGCCACATCGGCGAGCCTGAAGGGTGAAACCTTGTCGCTGCCGGAGGGATTGCTGGCCGGCAACGGCTGGTGTTATGACATGATGTACGCCAGGGAGCCGACGCCCTTTTTGCGCTGGGCCGCCTTGCAAGATGCAGCAATGATGCTGGACGGCCTGGGGATGCTGGTGGAGCAGGCGGCCGAGGCCTTTTATCTATGGCGCGGAGTGCGACCGGACACCGGGCCGGTCATCGCTCAGTTGCGTCGGGATCTATAGCGACGAGGTATTACCCCAGCAGGGCGGGCTCGGCGCTCACCCATGCCACTTAATATCATCCTTGCGCGTCTGGGGGCCTGATTCCAGATATTTTTTGTTGCGCCGGTCCTTTTTGCGCCGCTCCGGCCCATGCCAGGGTTTATCCCGCCAGTTGAGGGCGCGGCGTTCGTTCATGCAGGTGCGCGAGCGGTATTCCCGCACCGAAATGGGCCGGCTCCGGACAATCCTGTTGTTCAGCTTTTCAATACACAGGCGGGCCAGCTCGTCGGATTCGATGGTCACCACACCATAGCGGTATTTGCCGGTTTCCTTCTGTTCCTCGATGATAATGAACTTGGCCTCCGCGGCCACGTCGACTTTTGTGAAGAAGCGTACCAACCCGCCTTTCAGCACCTCATTGAAAAGACGGCGCAGATCAAAGGCGACAAAATCATCAGGAAAATTACCCACATAAATTTCCATGGCGGTTATCCTTGGTTTGACGATGGATACAATGGCTGGCGATACGGGGTCAGCCACCCGGTTGCAGATATCTGTTTTTCAGTTTGACATAGTTTTGCGCCGAGCGCTCGAACCACGCCAGCTCCCTGTCAGTGAGCGGCCGGACTCTCCTGACCGGATTGCCGAGCCAGAGATATCCGCTCTCCAGCTCCTTGCCCGGCGGCACCAGGCTGCCGGCGCCCAGTAGCACATTATAGTGGATCACCGCGCCGTCCAGTATCGTTGAACCCATTCCAATCAGGCAATCGTCCTCCACCATGCAGGCGTGCAGCACCACGCCGTGCCCCACGGTGACGTTGTCCCCGATAGTGAGCGGAAACCCCTCTGGTGAACCATCGCCCGGCTGGGTGACATGCAGGACGCTGTTGTCCTGGATATTGGTGCGGCGGCCGATGCGGATACGGTGCACGTCTCCGCGTACCACGGTCAGCGGCCAGATGGAGCTATCCGCCCCGATTTCCACATCGCCGATCACCACGGCCGCCTCATCGACATAGACCGTGGCGTCGATCCTGGGCAGGGTGCCTTGAAAGTCCCGAATCATGTCGCATCTCCGTTTATGATGGAAATACCCGGCTTACATTCACTGACATTTGCATTAACATACCGCAATACTCTATGTCATGTAACCATGACCCGCTGCTACATCGTTCACATTAAGGTAAAGACCATCCATCATGACGAATAATGCGCATAACCCCCTGCTGGAAATGACCGGCCTGCCGCCGTTTTCCGCCATCCGGCCCGAACATATCGAGCCGGCCATCGACCAGGTGCTGGAACAGAACCGCGGCGAGATTAAACGGCTGCTGGCCGAGAACGAGCACTACACCTGGGATAACCTGGTGCAGCCCCTGGAAGACCTCGGTGAGCGTCTGTCACGCCTCTGGTCGCCGGTGTCACACATGCATTCGGTGGTGAATACCGAGGCCCTGCGCCAGGCCTATAACGCCTGCCTGCCGAAGTTGAGCGCCTATGCCACCGAGCTGGGCCAGAACACGCGCCTGTACGAAGCCTTCAAGGCGATCGCGGCCGACGTGCCTCAGCGGCTGGATACCGCCCAGCGCAAGATCATTGACAACAGCCTGCGCGATTTTCGCCTGTCCGGCGTGGATCTGCCGCCGGCGCAGCGCGAGCGCTTCAAGACCATCATGCAGGAGTTGTCACAGCTCCATTCCAGCTTTGAGCAGCACCTGCTCGACGCCACCGACGCCTGGCGCAAGCACATCACCGATGCCAGGCAACTGGCCGGCCTGCCGGAGTCGGCGCTCGGCCTGGCCCGGCAGACCGCCGCGCAGGAAGGGCTGGACGGCTGGCTGCTGAAACTGGAATTCCCGTTTTACATGCCGGTGATCAGTTATGCCGACGACCGGGCGCTGCGCCAGGAGATGTATACCGCCTATGTCACCCGCGCCTCCGACGAAGGCCCGCACGCGGGCCGCTGGGACAATGGCCCGGTGATGGCGCAGATCCTGGCCCGGCGCCACGAGGCGGCCCAACTGCTCGGGTTTGACAGCTATGCCGAATATTCGCTGAGCACCAAGATGGCGACCTCGCCCGATCAGGTCATCGCCTTTCTCGAAGACCTCGCCGCGCGCTCGCTGCCCATGGCGCGCCGGGAACTGGAGGAGGTGCGCGAGTATGCGGGCGCGCATCACGGCCAGACGGACCTGGAGGCCTGGGATATCGCCTACTACTCGGAAAAGCTGCGCCAGCACACCTATGCCATCTCCCAGGAAGACCTCAAGCCCTATTTCCCGGAACAGCGTGCAGTCAGCGGCATGTTCGAGGTGGTCCGGCGTCTGTACGATATCACCATCAACGAGCGCCGCGAGGTGGATACCTGGCACCCCGAGGTGCGCTTCTACGAGATCCGTGACCGCAGCGGTGAGCTGCGCGGCCAGTTTTATCTGGATCTCTTTGCACGCTCCCACAAGCGCGGCGGGGCCTGGATGGACGACTGCATCACGCGCAAGCGTCAGGCCGCGGGCGTGCAGACGCCGGTCGCCTACCTCACCTGCAACTTCACCCCGCCGGTGGGCCAGGATCCGGCCCTGTTCACCCACAACGAGGTGCTGACCCTGTTTCATGAATTCGGCCACGGCCTGCACCACATGCTCACCCGGGTGGACTATCCCAGCGTGGCCGGCATCAGCGGCGTGCCGTGGGATGCCGTCGAACTGCCCAGCCAGTTCATGGAAAACTGGTGCTGGCAACGCGAGGCGCTGGCCTTCATCGCCGGGCATTATCAGACCGGTGAGCCGCTGCCACCGGCCTTATATGACAGGATGATCGCCGCCAGAAACTTTCAGTCCGGCCTGCAGATGGTGCGGCAGCTGGAATTCTCGCTGTTCGACATCCGCTTGCACCGGGAATATGACCCGGCGCAGGGTGCGCGCATCTACGAACTGCTCGACGAGGTGCGCCAACAGGTGGCGGTGATCCGGCCGCCGTCCTTCAACCGTTTCCCGCACAGCTTCAGCCACATCTTTGCCGGCGGGTATGCGGCGGGATACTACAGCTATAAATGGGCGGAAGTGCTCTCCGCCGATGCCTTCGCCAAGTTCGAGGAAAACGGCATTTTCGACCGCGACACGGGCATGCTGTTCCTCAGCACCATCCTGGAGCAGGGCGGCTCGCGCGATCCCATGGAGCTGTTCATCGAATTCCGCGGCCGTGAACCCAGCATCGATGCCCTGTTGCTGCACAGCGGTATCACGGCCCAACCGGCGCCATGAAGATCGCCTCGTGGAACGTCAATTCCCTCAAGGTGCGGCTGCCCCAGGTGCTGGACTGGCTGCAACAACAGCAGCCGGATATTCTGGCGTTGCAGGAAACCAAGCTGACCGATGAGCATTTTCCCGCCACTGAGATTCAGGCGGCGGGTTATCACGCCGTCCATGCCGGACAAAAGACCTATAACGGCGTCGCCCTGCTCAGCAAACAACCGGCGCAAGAGGTGCTGGCCGACATCCCCGGCCTGGAGGATGCACAGCGGCGCATCCTCTGCGCGACCCTCGCTGGCATCCGGGTGATCAATCTCTATGTGCCGAACGGTCAGGAGGTGGGCAGCGAGAAATTCCGCTACAAGCTCGACTGGCTGCAGCACATCACCCGCTATATCAAGCAACAACTGGCGGCCCATCCCAAACTGGTGGTGCTGGGTGATTTCAACGTCACGCCTGAAGATCGGGATGTGCACGATCCCCTGGCCTGGCATGAGCAGATCCTGTGCAGCACGCCCGAGCGGCAGGCCTTACAGGGCATGCTCGCCCTCGGCCTGAACGACAGCTTCCGATTGTTTGAACAGCCCGACAACATCTTCAGCTGGTGGGATTACCGCGCGGGCGGTTTTCGCCGCAATGCCGGGCTGCGCATCGATCTGATCCTGACCAGCGCGGCGCTGAGCTCGGCCTGCACCTCGGCCTCCATCGACACGGCGCCGCGTGCGCTGGAACGACCCTCGGATCATGCGCCGGTGCTTGCCGAATTCACCGACTGATCATCTGTGTGCCGGGAGATAACTTCTCGGATAAATACTACAAAAATCATCCGTATATGAGCAATGTGTGAGGGACACTCAAGGCCTGATCGTTGTTGATGCAGCACCTTGCAAGCCACCGGGCAAAGGTATAACGTACAGAATATTGTTCAGACTTAGAGGGGAGAGGGTGGATGCCAATGAACGTTCAAAACAAAAATAAACTGCTCACGACATTTTTAGCGCCCGCATTACTGCTGGGGTGCGGACAGGGGCCGGAGATCAGTTTCAACACCGATATCAAACCCATTTTCGATGCCAAATGTATCGAGTGTCATAAGGCTGGTGGCGTGGGTGAAGAAAAGAGTGGCCTGAATCTGGAGAGTTACGATAGCCTGATGAAAGGCACCCGCTTCGGCAAGGTGATCGATCCGGGCCACAGCGTCTCCAGCACCCTGGTCATACTGATCGGGGACCGCGCCGATCCTTCCATCCGCATGCCGCATGGTGACCGCGAAAAACTGGATGATGCTCAAATTGCGCTGATCAAACAATGGATCGATCAGGGCGCGAAGAATAACTGATGATCAATGCCCGAAAAGAGGCCGGTGTCCAGACACCGGCCTCTTTTATTGGGAATTGACGCCCGGCTTAGTTGAACAGATAGTCCAGCTTCAGATAGGGCCCCTTCATTACCGTATCCAGCTGCTCCCAGCTCCCCGCCCAGGCGGTGCCCACATCCTCCCCGTCTGTTTCAAGATTCAGGTACTTATAACCTGCGGCGATAGCAAGATGTGGGCGTGGCGTAAACCGTAAACTCATATCCCCGTCATAGGCCCTGCCATCGGCGATGATTTTTTCCGGCCTCTGGTCGGCGGGAGGCCGTTCCGGATAACGCAAGCCGGTATAGTCCGCCTCCAGCGAGGGGATGAAGCCCACCGCCCAGTTGAATGCCAGCCCCTGCTCCACTGGCACGTTGCCCCGCAGCCCCAGCCTGAGCCCTCGATACTTGAGGGTGTAATTGTTCCAGTTTTCCGCCCAGGAGATGGCCATGGGGGTATACCAATCCACCACAATCAGGGGATCGTAGTAGCCCGCCTGATTCTCGATCGACAGGTAACCGACCCCCAGATCGATAAAACTGTCCTCGGCCTCCTCACCCCGCAGCCGCATGAAATAATTTATCTCCCATTGACTGCTGTCACCCCGGCTGGTGGAGTAGGAAAGGTGCGATATCACCCCGGCGGCATCATAGTCCGTATCGGTCAGGGTACCTAGATCGAAATCACCGGAGCGGTAGTTGATCTCAAGCGAGGCCTTATGAGGGCTGATAATCTCCACACTGAGGCCGTTCATGGCGCCATCAACCGGATGATTAAGGTTCCAGATATTGGCGGAACCACGCGGGCCGCCGGTCATGTCAAACTGACCTTCCTGCATCCAGAGTAAGACGCCAAGCTTCACCTCGAACAACCTTGGAGTCTCCATCGGTACCGAATTTTCGATTGGTGGTTTATCGCTCTCCTGAGCCTGGATAGCGCCAACTCCTGGTTGTGAGGCATTTTCCTCAGCGTGTAACTGCACGCAGAGCAGCAACAAGGCCGCAATCCAGGATGTCCTCTGCATACTCCCTCCGTGATTTGCTATCTGCGGGTCATTGGATATTAATGGAGTCTGTAATATTCCCATATCGGTAGTAAATTAACTAGCCAACACGCCTCGCTCCATAAGGCCCTTTCGCGCATCCCCGGTCACCTTGGCTTGCCTTAATTCTCGGCGGATGCAAGGAAGGATATCTGCTGATATCATGCAACGATGAAATATAAAGACCTGCGCGATTTCATCGCTCAACTCGAAAAGGCCGGCGAACTGAAACGCATCCGGCAGGAAGTTGATCCTTACCTGGAAATGACCGAGATCTGTGACCGCACCCTGCGTGCCGGCGGGCCGGCCCTGCTGTTCGAGAACCCCAAGGGGCACACCATCCCCGTACTGGCCAATCTGTTCGGCACGCCGCGTCGTGTAGCGCTCGGCATGGGTGAGGATTCCGTGAAAGCCCTGCGCGAGGTCGGCAAACTGCTGGCCTATCTCAAAGAGCCGGAGCCGCCCAAGGGGCTGAGGGATGCCTGGGACAAGCTGCCGGTGTTCAAACAGGTGTTGAACATGGCGCCCAAGGTGATCAGCCGCCCGCCCTGCCAGGAGGTGATCCTGG
>MGXL01000113.1:17215-17541 GCA_001801365.1 Gammaproteobacteria bacterium RBG_16_57_12
CGCCTGCCGATCCAGACCTGCTGGCCGGGCGATGCCGGGCCGCTGATCACCTGGGCGCTGGTGATCACCCGGGGACCGCACAAGGAGCGACAGAACCTGGGGATTTATCGCCAGCAGGTCATCGGTCGCAACAAGGTCATCATGCGCTGGTTGTCGCATCGCGGCGGCGCGCTGGATTTTCGCGACTGGACCCTGGCGCACCCCGGCCAGCGTTTCCCGGTCGCCGTGGCGCTGGGCGCCGATCCGGCCACCATTCTCGGCGCGGTGACGCCGGTGCCGGACACGCTGTCCGAATACGCCTTTGCCGGTTTGCTGCGCGGCGCCAA
>MGXL01000113.1:17606-20381 GCA_001801365.1 Gammaproteobacteria bacterium RBG_16_57_12
AAGGCTATATCGAGCCCGGCGAGCTTGCCGAGGAAGGGCCGTTTGGCGATCACACCGGTTATTACAACGAGGTGGACACCTTTCCGGTATTCACCATCGAGCGCATCACTCACCGGCGCGATCCGATCTATCACAGCACCTACACCGGGCGGCCGCCCGACGAGCCGGCGGTGCTGGGCGTCGCGCTCAACGAGGTGTTCATTCCGCTGCTGCAAAAGCAGTATCCGGAGATCATCGATTTCTATCTGCCCCCCGAAGGCTGCTCCTATCGCCTGGCGGTGGTCAGTATCCGCAAGCAGTACCCAGGCCATGCCAAGCGGGTGATGATGGGGGTGTGGTCGTTCCTGCGCCAGTTCATGTATACCAAATTCGTCATCGTGACCGACGATGACGTGAATGTGCGTGACTGGAAGGACGTGATCTGGGCCATGACCACACGCATGGATCCGGGCCGCGACACCACGATCATCGAGAATACCCCCATCGACTACCTCGACTTCGCCTCGCCGGTATCGGGGCTCGGCTCCAAAATCGGCTTCGATGCCACCAATAAATGGCCGGGGGAAACCCAGCGCGCCTGGGGTACCCCGATACACATGGATGCCGCCGTCAAACAGCGTATCGATGCCCTCTGGGATTCATTGAACATTCTCTAGTTGATAGCAATTTACAAACCATCACCTCTCGCTATAATACTTCCGGCTGTTTCACAACCGGCATGATCAATCATGGATAAAGGAGGAGTGATGCGTTCGATTATGGTAATGAATTCCAAAGGCGGGTGCGGCAAAACTACCTTGGCCACCAACCTGGCCAGCTATTTCGCCACTCAGGGAAAACACGTGACGCTGGCGGACTTTGACCGTCAGGCCTCCAGTATCGACTGGCTGAAGGCCCGCCCGGAACACCGCGAGGAAATCACCGGCGTCGCCGCCTGGGAAACGGGTTTGCGCGCCGCGCGCAATACCGACGTGATTGTCATGGATGTCCCCGCCGGCACCCGCGGCCAGGAATTGACCCAGATGGTCAGGCGCGCCCAGACCATCATCATCCCCGTCATGCCGTCCGCCTTCGATATGCGCGCCTGCGCCCAGTTTATTCGCGATCTCTATCTGGTCAACAAAATTAACCGGGACGAGGTCAAGCTGGCCGTGGTAGCCAACCGGGTCAGGGAAAACACCCTGGTCTACAGGAGCCTGGAGGAATTTCTCGGTCTGCTGGATATCCCGTTCCTGACCCATTTGCGCGATACGCAGAATTATATCCGCGCCGCCGATCAGGGCCTGGGCATATTCGAAATGGCCCCCAGTTACGTTTCCCAGGATCTGGAACAGTGGGAGCCGCTGATCAAGTGGGTAAATAGCAAGCGCAGCCTGCCGGTGCATTGAGTACACAATACGGGTGAGGCTTGCCTCACAGGCTATGAGGCAAGCCCTGCGCCAGAGTGGGGTAACGCAACACGACGCCCAGCTCGGTGAGCATTTTACGATTGTCGATGCGGCTCGATTCCCGCAGGTAGGTCAGCATGCCCGGGCTGAGCACGGTCTGCGCCTCCTGCCAGGAGATTTCCGGCGGCGGCGGTAAGCCCAGCCGCTCCGCCACGCCTTGAAATAGCGGCTCATGGTGCTTTGTTCGCCATCAACGGCATTGTAGATGCTGCCGGCCCTCCCACGCCCCATGGCGGCCAGACAGACCTGCGCCAGATCATCGGCATGGATGCGATTGCTGTAAGGAGCCTCTTCCTCCCGCACGATCGGCCGCTGCCGGCGCACGGCATCTACAGGCAATCTGCCCGGCCCGTAAATACCGCCGACGCGCAATATCACTACCGGAACAGCGCGGCGTTCGCCAAAGGCCAGGAGTTGCTGTTCGGCATCCCGACGCCGCCGCGCCCGGTCGGTATGCAGCTTGACCGGTGTCTGCTCCGTCACCCAGGCCCCCTGGCAGTCGCCATAAACCGCCGTAGTGCTGATGTATACCAGCCTGGCCGGGGCCTGCTCTCCCAGGGCGTGAAGAAAATTTCTCACCCGCGTATCGCTTTGGCCATGATCGGGCGGCGGGGCAAAATAATAGAGCAGGGCATGATCCGCCGGCAGTGTATTCAGGCTGTCACTGTCATCCAGATCACCGGCGATGGGCGTGATGCCCAGCGCCTGCAACTGTTCGCGGCCAGCCGGACGATGGCAGAGGGCAGAGACCTTCTGACCCTGTTGCTGACACAACTGCGCTACGCGCCGGCCGATATCCCCGCAGCCGATGATCAAGACGTGGCTCAATGATAATTCTCCGTGCTAATATCGCTCACTGTCACAATATTGTGGCCGGCGCGCAAGGTCAAATCATAAAAATGAGCTTCAAGGTCACTGTCCAGTCCAGCGGCACGTCATTTGATGCCGACGAAAATGAACCCATCCTCGAAGCCGCGTTACGCCAGGGCCTATCTTTCCCGTACAGTTGCCGGGGCGGCTCCTGCGGCTCTTGCCGCGGCAAGGTGTTGCAGGGGGAAGTGGAATATCTCGACGGCGTGCCGCCCGGCATCAGCCGCCAGGAGGTGCAGGAAGGGTTTGCCTTGTTCTGTCAGGCCAGCGCCACCACCGATCTGGTGATCGATGTGGCCGAAATCAACGCGGCCCGGGACATCGCCGTCAAGACCCTGCCGTGCCGCGTGGAACGCATGGAGCGGCTGTGTCATGACGTGATGCGCCTGTATCTTAAATTGCCCGCCGGCGAACGCCTGCAGTTTCTGGCCGGACAGTACCTCGACATCCTGCTCAA
>MGXL01000114.1:0-6057 GCA_001801365.1 Gammaproteobacteria bacterium RBG_16_57_12
ATCCCAGTCCTCCATCACCCAGGGTGCCGCTGACATAGATGAGGTCGCCGGGGCGGGCGCCGCTGCGGCGCAGGGCCAGGCCTTGCGGGATCAGGCCGTGCGCCTGCACGGTCAGGCTCAGGGGGCCGCGGGTGGTATCGCCGCCGATCAGTTGAACATTGTATTGAATGGCCAGTTGTTCCCAGCCTTTGCAGAAGGCCGTCAGCCAGGCCTCATCCACCTCAGGCAGGGTCAGCGCCAGTGTCGCCCAGGCCGGTTCGGCGCCCATGGCCGCCAGATCGCTGAGATTCACCGCCAGGATTTTATGCCCGAGCGCCTCGGGGTCGACCTCCGGGAAAAAATGCACGCCGGCGACCATGGTGTCGATGGTCACCGCCAATTGCTGGCCCGGGGGCACGCTCAGCAAGGCGCAGTCATCGCCGATACCCAGGATCACATCGCGGCGTATCACGAAACCGCTGGAAAAAAAGCGGCTGATCAGATCAAATTCGGATAGTGACATGGGGAGGGGTAGCCGCCTATCCCCGTCATTCAGGGATTGACTTGCGGCTGCTGGCGGGCCTTGACCTCGACCGCGCGCAGCTTACGGGCGATGCCATCCAGTATGCTGTTGACATATTTGTGGCCGTGCTCGGCGCCGAAGGTCTTGGCCAGTTCCACGCCTTCGTTGATAACCACCCGGTAGGGAATGTCCAGGCGGAACTCCAGCTCGTAGACCCCCAGGCGCAGGATGGCGCGTTCGACGGGATCCACCATTTCGATGGACCGGTCCAGCAGCGGGATCATGTGATCGTCCAGCTCGTGCAGATGAAGCGGCACGCCGTGGAGCAGGTCCTTGAAATAGTCGATATCGGTTTTGCTCAAGTCATGCTCGGCGACGAACTGCTGTTCGATCAGGCTCACGTCCTGGCCGGTCATTTGCCACTGATACAGACCCTGAACGGCACAGCGACGGGCATTGCGGCGCGCACGACTCATTTCATACCCCTTTGTTCTTCATACCGCCCAGCAGATTGACCATCTCGATGGCGGACATGGCCGCTTCGACACCCTTGTTGCCTGCCTTGGTCCCGGCACGTTCAATGGCCTGCTCAATGGTATCGACGGTCAGGACACCAAAAGCGATCGGCACATTGTATTGCATGCCCACCATGGCCAGTCCCTTGACACATTCACCGGCGGCATATTCGAAATGAGGGGTCCCACCCCGGATCACCGCTCCGAGGGCGATAATGGCATCGTATTTTTTCCCGACCGCCATGCGCTGCGCGGCCAGCGGCATTTCAAAGGCGCCCGGCACCCGGACGATTTCGATGTCTTTGTCCTTGGCGCCATGGCGCTTGAGGCAGTCGATGGCGCCGTTCAGCAACGACTCCACGACAAAACTGTTGAAGCGGCTGACCACAATGCCGAAGCGTGCTTTATTGACAATGAGATCGCCTGCGTATGTCTTGATATCGTTCATGCTTGTTTTCCTGCAAGGTAAGGCATAACGCCTATTCTATTCACATTCCACATATTCCACCACTTCCAGTCCGAATCCGGACAGGCCATGGGTCTTCTTTGGCGCGCCCAGCACACGCATCCGGCGTATTCCCAGGTCAGCCAGAATCTGGGCGCCGTAACCGAAGGTGCGCAGGTCATTGCCGGGGGGCTGGCGTGGCAGGCTGATGCCCTGGTCTTCCAGCTGGTAATTTTTGATGCGGCGGATCAGATCCTTGTTATCTTCCTGACCGCCAAGGATAACGACTACCCCGGAGTCTTCTTTAGCCACGCGGGCAATGGCTCTGTCGAGCGGCAGGCCGCTGTCCGGCCAGTGCCCCCCCAGGATATCCCCCAGGGTGTTGCTGACATGCACCCGGATCAGGGTCGGCTGTTCGGACTCGATGACACCACGCACCAGGGCAAAATGCAGCTTGTGAAAAATCTGATCGTAATAGGTGATCAGGCGAAACGGGCCATACCGGTGCGACAGATTGCACTCCGCCACCCGCTCCACCGTGTGCTCGTTTTCCATGCGGTAATGGATCAGATCGGCGATGGTGCCGATCCTGATGCCATGCTGGCGGGCGAACACCTCCAGGTCGGGACGGCGGGCCATGCTGCCATCCTCGTTGAGTATCTCGACAATGACGCTGGCCGGCTCGAAGCCGGCCAGCCGGGCCAGATCACAGCCGGCCTCGGTATGACCCGCGCGGTTCAGCACCCCGCCCGGCTGGGCCATCAGCGGGAAGATGTGTCCCGGCTGGACCAGATCCTGCGGCGTGGCGTCCTTGGCGACGGCGGCACGGATGGTTACCGCGCGGTCAGCCGCGGAAATGCCGGTGGTCACGCCCGCTGCCGCCTCGATCGAAACGGTGAAATTGGTGGAGTGCTTGGCGTTGTTGTCGCTGACCATCAGGGGCAGGCGCAGTTGTTCACAGCGCTCCCGGGTCAGCGTCAGGCAGATCAGGCCGCGCGCGTAGCGGGCCATGAAATTGACATCCTCCGGGCGCACGCAGGCGGCGGCCATGATCAGATCACCTTCATTCTCGCGATCCTCATCGTCCATCAGGATCACCATCCGCCCCTGGCGGATGTCGTCGATGATTTCTTCTATGCTGTTCAGTTTCATATGAGTATGGTCGGATCTTGGATGCGTCCAGATTAACAAGACCCGCCGGTCAGGTCCATCGGCGCAGAGTGATCTGACGCAAGAAAATCTATTTCAGAAACCCGTGCTCGGCCAGAAATTCCGCCGTGATGCCGCTGTCTTTGGCATCGGCGGCGGCGTCTCCGAGCAACAGGCGCTCCAGATAACGGGCAATGATGTCCACTTCAATATTGACCCGGGCGCCCGCCTGTAACGTGCCGAGGGTCGTGACCTGCAAGGTGTGCGGCACGATATTGACTTCAAACCCATCACCGTGAACAGCATTGATAGTGAGACTGATGCCATCCACACACACCGAGCCCTTTTCGGCAATATACCGGGCCAGCGGCCTGGGCACGCGGATGCGAAAGCGCACCGATTCACCGGCCGCCTCGCGGCCAGTCACGGTGCCGATGCCGTCCACATGCCCGCTCACCAGATGCCCGCCGAGACGTGTGGAGGGAATCAGCGCCTTTTCCAGATTGACCGGATCACCGGTGTGCAACGCGCCTAGGGTGGTGCGTGATTCGGTTTCGCCCGATACATCGGCCCAGAAGCCGTCTCCGGTCAGGGCAACGGACGTCAGGCATACGCCATTGACTGCAATGCTGTCGCCGACGCTGACATCGGCAAGATCAAGCGCTCCGGTATGGATGCGCAGACGCAGATCATGTTGCTGCTGCAGGCGTTCCGATACCTTGCCTTTCGCCGCGATGATTCCGGTAAACATATGGACACCTCTAAAAATTCACTGAAGCCGTGCTGGCCACGTTGTAAACGGGCTCAGAATGGAATGGCACTTACTTAAGCGATTGATATTCGATGTAGGGTGGATAAGCGTTTTTTGCGTAATCCACCATCTGTGCTCATTAAAAAAACAGGTGGTGTGCTTCGCACGCTTGGTGGATTACGGCGCAAAAAACGCGCGCGTTCCGATACCTTGCCTTTCGCCGCGATGATTCCGGTAAACATATGGACACCTCTAAAAATTCACTGAAGCCGTGCTGGCCACGTTGTAAACGGGCTCAGAATGGAATGGCACTTACTTAAGCGATTGATATTCGATGTAGGGTGGATGAGGCGCGTTTTTTGCGCCGTAATCCACCAAGCGTGCGAAGCACACCACCTGTTTTTTTAATGAGCACAGATGGTGGATTATACCCCAAGGGCACTTCCTTCGGGCGCGCAAAAAACGCTCATCCACCCTACATTTTGGCTTAAGGATGCACTCCGCTATTCCTCTCTATACACCTGCGCGGTGATGCGCCAGTCTTGCCCCACCTGACGTTGATCAATGATGTGTAACGGTATCTTTTGTGCCAATGTCTCCAGGCCTGGCAAGTGAAACAAGCCACGCGCACCATCACCCATCAGCATCGGCGCCACGTAGATCACCAATTCATCAATCAGACCGGCCTGCAACAGGGCGCCACTGAGGACAGGCCCGGACTCCAGCAACAGTTCGTTAACCTCGCGCTGCGCCAGGCACTCCAGCACCGCGCCAAGGTTCAACAGGCCCGGGCTGGACAGCGGCAGGGTCACCACCTCGGCCCCGGCCTTGCTCAAGGTGCTGTGCGCCTGTTGATCCGCCACGCCGGTCAGTATCAGGGTCCTACCCGGTGCGGACAACAGGCGCGCCTTGAACGGCATGCGCAGACCGGCATCCAGCACCACCCGCAACGGCTGGCGCAGGGATGTCGCGGCGGCGCTGTAAACACCCGTGCGTGGCACCTCCCTGACCGTCAGTGAGGGATCATCCATCAACACCGTATTGATGCCGGTCATGATGGCCGAACTGCGGGCGCGCAGCTCCTGTACATCATGGCGCGCCGCCTCGCCGCTGATCCAGCGGCTTTCACCCGAGGCCATGGCAGTGCGGCCATCCAAACTCATGGCCATCTTGCAGCGGACATGGGGTCGGCCCTGTTCCATGCGCATGATGAATCCGGGATTGAGCGCTCGGGCCTCGGCCTGCATGATGCCGCAGTCCACGGCAATGCCCGCCGCGCGCAACCGTGCCATGCCGCTGCCGCTGACCCTGGGGTTGAGATCCTGCATGGCGACGATCACCCGCGCCACACCCGCATCGATCAGCGCCTGACTGCATGGCGGAGTCCGGCCATGATGGGAACAGGGTTCGAGGGTGACATAGACATCGGCGCCACGGCTGCGCTCGCCGGCCTGTTGCAGGGCATGGACTTCCGCATGCGGTTCGCCGGCCACTTCATGCCAGCCTTCGCCAACGATCTCACCCTGGCGGACAATGACACAGCCGACCCGCGGATTGGGATCGGTGGTGTGGAGGCCGCGGGCCGCCAGTTCCAGGGCGCGCGCCATATGGCGATAATCATCAAACAGGCTCATGCGACTCTATCCTGGCGCTGATAACGGCAGATATCCGTATGTTCAGCTCGCGTTGGGCTCACTTTCCAGGCGTTCGATTTCTTCCCGGAAGGCATTGACGTCCTGGAAACTGCGGTACACCGAGGCGAACCGTACATAGGCAACCTGATCGAGCTTGAGCAATTCCTTCATCACCAGTTCACCGATGATCTGGGATTGCACTTCCCGTTCGCCACTGGCCTGCAAGGCGTGCATGATGCGGTTGATGGCATCCTCCACCGCCTCGGTGGCCACCGGGCGTTTTTCCAGGGCGCGCAACATGCCGGAGCGCAGCTTGTCTTCATCAAAAGGCTGGCGGCTGCCATCGGCCTTGACCACGCGCGGTATCACCAGTTCCGCCGATTCAAAGGTGGTGAAGCGCTCGGAGCAGGTCAGACATTCGCGCCGTCGCCGCACCATGAATCCTTCATTGGCGAGGCGCGAGTCGATCACCTTGGTTTCATCGGCACTGCAAAACGGGCAACGCATAAGGCCGCTATGGGAACCCTACCCGTATACCGGCAGGCGCTTGCAAATCTCACTGGCCTGACTCTTCACCCGCTTGATCGTCTCGGCATCCTTGAGATTGTCGAGGATATCGCAGATCCAGCCGGCCAGTTGCCGGGCATCGTCATCCTTGAAGCCGCGCGTGGTAATGGCCGGCGTGCCGATGCGTATGCCGCTGGTGACAAACGGTGATTGCGGATCATTCGGCACGCTGTTCTTGTTGACGGTGATGTTGGCCGCACCGAGGGCCGCCTCGGCATCCTTCCCGGTAATGCCCTTATCGATCAGATCCATCAGGAACAGATGGTTGTCGGTACCGCCGGAGATGATCTTGTAACCACGGCCGATGATGACCTGGGCCATGGTGCGGGCATTCTTGATCACCTGCTGCTGGTAGGCATTGAACTCCGGCTGCATGGCCTCCTTGAAGGCCACCGCCTTGGCGGCGATGACATGCATCAGCGGGCCGCCCTGGGTGCCGGGAAATACGGTGGAATTGAGTTTCTTTTCAATCTCGGGATTGGCTTTAGCCATGA
>MGXL01000114.1:6066-9991 GCA_001801365.1 Gammaproteobacteria bacterium RBG_16_57_12
ACCGCGCAGCGTCTTGTGTGTGGTCGAGGTGGTGATATCGGCAATCTGTACCGGACTGGGATAGAGGCCCGCCGCAATCAGCCCGGCGACATGGGCGATATCGACAAACAGATAGGCGCCCACCCGGTCGGCGATCTCGCGAAACCGCTGCCAGTCCACCACGCGGGAATAGGCGCTGAAACCGGCGACGACCATCCTGGGGCGATGTTGCAGTGCCAGGTGTTCGACTTGTTCGTAATCGATCTCACCGGTCAGTTCATTCAGACCATACTGCACGGCATTGAACAGCTTGCCGGAAAAATTCACCTTGGCGCCGTGCGTCAGGTGACCGCCATGGGCCAGGCTCATGCCCAGGATGGTGTCGCCGGGATTGATCAGGGCCAGATACACCGCCGCGTTGGCCTGAGACCCGGAATGCGGCTGCACGTTGGCATAGTCGGCGCCGAACAGGGCCTTGAGGCGATCGATGGCCAGCTGCTCGACGATGTCCACATATTCGCAACCGCCGTAATAGCGCTTGCCGGGATAGCCTTCGGCGTATTTGTTGGTCAGCACCGTTCCCTGGGCCTGCATGACGCGGGGGCTGGCATAGTTTTCGGAAGCGATCAGCTCGATGTGCTCTTCCTGGCGGCGATCTTCCTGCTGTATGGCGTTCCACACCTCGTCATCAAAACCGGCAATGGTCATATTCTTGGTAAACATCGGGGTCCTCAGTCTGGATATTGATTCAATGTGATGGGTTTGCGAACCCCATCGCCACTTCAGTTCGGCAAGACGCCAAGAATACCCGATTTGGCAAAAAGATTCATGCTGCTCATAGATCATCTAACAGAATGAAAACCTCATGCTTTCTTGTCCTCATCCCCACCCTTCTCGACTCAGGTTCCGGACTTCGTCCTCGACGGCTTGCTCCAGGCGCCGTCTACCTCGTCCTTCCATGGACTCGTCCCGCGGGGAGAAGGGCTTGAAACCCCTCTCCCGCGGGAGACGACTGCATGGATGCAGGAGGTAGGGCAACGCCGGGAGCATTTGCCGAGGGGAAGGGGTGAGGGCCAGGATTCGGAGCGTATCTGGTCATATTTTAGAGACTCTTGGGCATTTCAGAGATTTTCGCCCATTTTTCCAGCTTGGCACGCATCCGGCGCACGTGGCTGCCCTGCCAGTAAAGCCGCTGGCAACCACTACAGCGGAAAACCTCCGTACCGCGCGCCAAGGCCTCCCTGGGTACTCGCGCCAGATCCTCCTGTGCCGCCGCCACCACCAAGGTGGCATTACATTCCAGACAGCGGCTGAAGGGACGGTACAGCCAGTCAATGGCCAGTTTATGCCTGAGTTCGAGGGCGCAATCCTCGACAGAGTTAGCCAGCAGCAGGACCACCGTTTGCCGGGCATGGCGGTACTCCATCAGTTTGGCGTCGCGCGTGATCAGCCAGCGGCCTTCGCGCTGCGCCCGCTCGATCAGCTCACGGTCAGTCGTGCCGTCCTCATCGAGGACCGTGTCATAACCGGCGGCCCGCAACCACCGGCCAAGGCGCTTGAGCATTTCATCGCAGAGCAGTTTCATGGCCGAGTGATCATGGTCCTGCCGGTGTTTCAAGCATCGCCCTGACCACTGCCGTCCAGGCGCTGGCGATGTTCGCGGCATCATAACCGCCACCGCCCATGGCCAGGATCCTGCCCTGGCAATATTCCTCCGCCAGCAGGCAAAGCTGCCGGGTGGCATGGTAGTGACTGTCCGCGCAGAGGCGCAAATGGGTCAGCGGATCACCCGCCAGGCTGTCGGCGCCACACTGTAACAGGATGAATTCAGGTTTTGCCTGACGGATGAAGTCTTCAATAGTCGGCCAGAGTTTCATGAAGGCAGAATGGTCGGCCCCAGGGGCAACCGGGATATTCAACTTGGTTCCGGCCGCCGCGCCACGCCCGGTTTCATGTGCCGCGCCGGTACCCGGATAAAGATAGCGGCCATCTTCGTGCATATCGGCGATATATACCCTTGAGTCACCAACAAACCCGTAATACACGCCATCGCCGTGATGCGCATCGATATCGACATAGGCAATGCGCGTCATGTGATGCTCGGCAAGCAAGGTCTCGATGACAACGCCGCAATCATTGAATACGCAGAAACCCGCGGCACCCTCACGCCGGGCGTGATGCAGGCCGCCGATGGGGACGAAGGCACGGCGGCATTCACCGCTCAGAATCCTGTGCAGCGCATCCAGGCCGGTGCCGACCACGGTCGCCGCCGCCTCATAGACACCGGGAAAGGCCGGCGTGTCGCCGTAATCCAGATAGCCGGTGCCGTTCACTGACTGGGCCTTCACACGCTCGACATAGGTATGCTCATGAAACCGCTCGATCTCCGCCTGCGTGGCCATGACCGGCGGCTGCACACAGATCTGCCGGTGCAATTGTGATCTCACCAGCTCGCCCCAGAACGCCTGCATGCGCCAGAGCCCAAAGGGGTGGCCATCGGGAAACCCATAGCGGCCCAGCGCCTCGCCGCCGTAGACACAGACTGATGCCATGTCAGAATTCCCGGGCAAATACCAGCTGGGCTTCGCGTCGCGCCCCGCCAGCAAGGTTCAGGCGGATGCTGCCGGTATCATCCACCCAGTATTTGATGGCAAAGGTGCCGCTGCCGGTCCGGTCATGCCGGAAGCTCCGGGTATGGCTGACCGATCCGCTGGCCGTCTCATCCCCTTCAATCACATCAGCCATTGCGCCTGCGCTCAACTCGGTATTATTCAGCCGGTAACTCACGGCCAGGCTGGCATTCCAGTCATGCCATTCCAGCTCCGTGATCTGTTGGGTAGTTTCGTCCGAGGCATTGCGATAGGTGTAGCTCAGACGCCACAGCAGTTCGGTCGACGGCGCCAGCGCCCGGCCTGACTGCGCGCTCACCCCCACGTAATAACCACCCAGCATCAGACCCACGGTAGCCGGATTATCCTGCTGGCTCAGATCCAGATAGCCTCCATGCAGCCCGGCGGTCAGCGAGCCATAGATTTCATAATAACTGGCCCCCAGCTCACTATAACGCGTGGTGCGTGCAACACCTGCCGCGGACCAGCCGCTTCGGGTGCGGGCAAACTCCATCGAGATGGCGCTGGCCGAACCATAATCCAGCGACCACTCGGCGCTTGCCGTGGCCGCCATGAGCAGCAGCGCCGTAAATAAGCCGATTGATCGCGTCATTTCAGACATAACCTGTCCTGTCATGAAGGTGGATTTGAACATTATGGACGATGGTGATAAACAAACAAGCCCGCAAAGCGGGCCCGTTTGTTCAATTGCATAGCAGGACTTGTGGCTTATTTGGTAATCGGTTCGAGCCTGATTTCCACGCGGCGGTTCTGGGCGCGGCCTTCGGGGGTGTCATTGGAGGCGACGGGTTGTTGTTCGCCGTAGCCGGTGGCGGACATGCGCGCGGCATCCACCCCTTCACCTTGCAGGAACATGGCGACTGTGGTGGCACGATGGCGGGACAGGGTCATATTGAGGTCATCCGAGCCGGTGCTGTCGGTATGGCCGGCGATGGTGACCAGGGTCGATTTGTATTCCTTGAGCACCAGGGCGACGGATTGCAGCACTTCGAAGAACTCGGGCTTGAGGCTGTAGCTGTTGGATTCAAAGGTGATGTTGCTGGGCATGTTCAGGGCGATGTCGTTGCCACTGCGGGTGACGCCGACACCGGTTCCTTCCAGCTTCTGCCGCAGCTTGGCTTCCTGCTGGTCCATGTACAGTCCGACGCCGCCGCCGGCAAGGGCGCCGACACCGGCTCCCTGCAGGGCGCGTTTTTTGCGGTCTTCCCGATCGGCGGTGGCCGCGCCGACGATCGCCCCCAGCACCGAGCCCACCACGGCGCCGCTGGTGGCCTTGGCGGTCTGCTTTTCGCCGGTATAGGGGTTGATGGTGCTGC
>MGXL01000114.1:10070-12433 GCA_001801365.1 Gammaproteobacteria bacterium RBG_16_57_12
CGATGGTGCCCATCTATTTTTCGAGGGCACACCATTTAAATGTCAGTATTTCTTGTGTGCTCAATTCGTATCAGGGACGATCGTCGATCTCCGCGCCTTCCTTCTTCGGCGGTATCAGGTGTTCCTTCTGCAGGCCCATGGCCAGGGCCGTGGCGCTGGCCACGTAGATCGAGGAATAGGTGCCGACCGCAATGCCCACCAGCAGCGCGAGCGCGAAGCCGAACAGCATTTCGCCGCCCCAGACCAGCATGGCGATCACGACCAGCAGGGTGACGCCGGCGGTCATGATGGTGCGCGAGAGGGTCTGGTTAATGGAAAGATTGGCCACTTCCATCGGCGTGCCCTTGCGCAGGAGGCGGAAGTTCTCGCGAATCCGGTCGTAGACCACCACGGTGTCGTTGAGCGAATATCCGATGATCGCCAGAACGCCGGCCAGCACGGTGACATTGAACTCCAGGCCGGTGAGCGAGAACACACCCACGGTCGCGATCACATCATGCAGGGTGGCCATGATCGCGCCGGTCGCCAGGCGGTATTCGAAGCGCATGGCCACATACAGGGCAATGCCTATCAGGGCGATCAGCAGCGCCAGCATGCCGTCCTGCGCCAGCTCCTCGCCCACCTGCGGGCCGACATATTCGACACGCTTCATTTGCGCCAGCGAGGCGCCGTCGTGATCCAGGGCGCGCATGATCTCGGAACTGACCGTGGCGCTGCTCACCCCTTCGCGCGGCGCCAGCCGCACCAGTACATCGCGCGCGGTGCCAAAATATTGCACCGAGGCCTCGGGGAAGCCGCCGGTGGTCAGGGCATCGCGCACCTGTTCCAGTTCCACCGCCTGGGGATATTGCATTTCCACCAGCAGACCGCCGGTGAAGTCGATGCCGAAGTTCAGGCCGCGCACGGCCAGGGAGGTCAGTGATACCAGCACGACCATGGCCGAGATGAACCACAGCAGTTTGCGCTGGCCAAGAAAGTTGATACTGGTTGTTTTCTTGAAAAATTCCATGCCCGGATCCCGCCGCTAGATAGAAAGTTTCGCGAGCTTGCGCCCGCCATAGGCCAGATTCACCACGGCGCGCGAGACCATCACGGCGGTGAACATGGAGGTCAGAATGCCCAGTGACAGGGTCACGGCAAAGCCTTTGATCGGACCGGTGCCCAGACCAAACAGCACCAGGGCGGCCAACAGGGTGGTGATGTTGGCGTCGGCGATGGTGGCAAAGGCGCGCTCATACCCCGCCTCGATTGCTGCCTGGATCGAGATGCCCTTGCGCAGCTCCTCGCGGATACGCTCGTTGATCAGCACGTTGGCGTCCACCGCCATGCCCACGGTCAGGGCAATGCCGGCGATGCCGGGCAGGGTCAGGGTGGCCTGGATCATGGAGAGCAGGGCTACCAGCATCACCACGTTGACCACCAGCGCGAAGTTGGCGATCAGGCCGAAGGTGCGATAGTAGAAAATCATGAATACGGCGACAAACAGAAAGCCATAGGCGGTCGATGTGACGCCCTGGTCGATATTCGCCTGTCCGAGGCTCGGGCCGACGGTGCGTTCCTCGATGATCTCCACGGGCGCCGCCAGGGCGCCGGCGCGCAGCAACAGGGCTAAATCACGCGCCTCCTTGGGGCTGTCCAGGCCGGTGGTCTGGAAGCGCTTGCTGAGCTGGTCGCGGATCACCGCCACGCTGATGACCTCTTCGACCTTGCGCTTGATCTTGACCTCCTGGCCGTCGACCTTGCGCACCTCGGTCTTGGTTTCGATGAACACCACGGCCATCGGCTTGCCGATGTTGTCGCGGGTCTCGCGGCTGAAGATGCCGGCGCCCTTGCCGTCCAGCGTGACGAACACCGCCGGGCTGCCGCTGTCCTGGTCGAGACCGGAGGAGGCGTCGATGATGTAATCACCGGTGAGCATCACATGATCGCTCAGCAGGATCGGCTCGCCATTGCGCTCATAATAGAGCCGGCTGCCGGCCGGCACCCGGCCGCTCAGCGCCGCGGCCACGTCGCCCTGGGTATCGACCATGCGGTATTCCAGCGTGGCCGTGGCGCCCAGGATATCCTTGGCGCGCGCGGTGTCCTGCACCCCGGGCAACTGCACCACGATGCGGTCCTCGCCCTGACGCTGAATGACCGGCTCGGCGACGCCCAGCTCATTCACGCGCTTGCGCAGGGTGGTGACGTTCTGCTGGATGGCCAGATTGCGGATTTCGCGGCGCTCTTTTTCCGACAGGCTGACTTGCAGATAGACTGTACCCTGCTGTTCGTACTCCTTGAGCAGCAGGTCCGGCAACTGGCCGCGGATATGGGCGACCGCCTTGTCACGCATGGCCGTATCGGGGAATTTGATCTCGATGCCG
>MGXL01000115.1:0-119 GCA_001801365.1 Gammaproteobacteria bacterium RBG_16_57_12
GCATGCCGCCCAGCTGCCGGGCCAGGTCCGCCCGGGCAAAAACCTCGGCGGCCGCACCGGCGCACAGCACCTTGCCCTGCTCGAGCATAACCACGGTATCGGCCAACTGCAAGACCTCG
>MGXL01000115.1:176-10438 GCA_001801365.1 Gammaproteobacteria bacterium RBG_16_57_12
AGATAGGGCAACAGCTCACTCCGCCCCTGCAGATCCAGCGCGGCCAGAGGTTCGTCCATCAACAGCAGTGACGGGCTGGCCAGCAGGGCGCGCGCCAGGGCCACGCGTTGCTGCTGCCCCATCGATAACTGATGCGCCCGCGCCTCCAGCCAGGCGCCGATACCAAGGCTTGCCACGACCTGTTCCCAGTCGGCGCGCGCCTGGCCGCGCGGTGTACGGCGCCAGCCATAGTGTAGGTTATCCCGGATGCTCAGGTGCGGAAACAGCCGCGGCTCCTGAAAGGTAAAGCCGACGCCGCGCTTCTGCACCGGCACAAACACACCCTGCGGATCATCCTGCCACAGCACATCGCCATAGTGCACATAGGCCTGCGGCCAGCGTTCCAGACCGGCCAGGGCGCGCAGCAGACTGGTCTTGCCGGTGCCGGACCGGCCAAAGATGGCGGTAATCCCGCGCGCGGGCACCTCCAGATCAACAGACAGCGCGAAGGCGGGAAAAGCAATATTCAGCCGTGCGATCAGTGTTGATGTCATGGCCGCACCAAGGCACGGCGGTTGAACACATAGACCGCCAGCAACACCACAAAGGAAAACAGCAGCAGGCCAGCGGCCAGGCGGTGGGCGCCGGCATAGTCCAGCATCTCGACCTGATCATAGAGGGCGATCGACAGGACGCGCGTCTCGCCCGGAATGTTGCCCCCCACCATCAACACCACACCAAACTCCCCGAGGGTGTGCGCAAAGCCCAGCACCAGCGCCGTGACATAACCCCGCAGCGCCAGGGGCGAGGCGACGGTCAGGAAGGCATCGATGCGGCTGGCGCGCAGACACCAGGCGAGCTCCAGATATTTCCGGCCGACCCCCTCGAAGGCGCCCTGCAGGGGCTGCACCACAAACGGCAGGGAATACAGCACCGAGGCGATGACCAGGCCCTCAAAGGTGAAGGCCAGCGGCGCGCCGGTCAGTTGCAGCCAGGCACTGCCCAGAAATCCCTGCGGGGCAAAGGCCAGCAGCAGATAAAAGCCCAGCACGGTCGGCGGCAATACCAGAGGAAGTGCCACGATCGCCTCGACAAACACCTTCCAGCGCCGCCGGCTATGCGCCAGCCACCAGGCGAGCGGGGTGGCAATCAGCATCAGCAGGATTACCGTTGTGCCCGCCAGCCGCAGCGACAGGAGTATGGCGCTCCATACCCCCCCGGTAGCCGCCTCAGTCATGCGCGGGGCCAGATTCATTCACAGCGTGTGTCATAACCTTGCTGATGCAACATTGTCTGTGTCTCTGCTTCACACATAAATCGATAAAATGATGCCGCCGCCGGATTTTTCCCGGCCAGCAGCACCATCTGCTGCTCAATGGGCGCATGCAGCCCGGCCGGGATTTCCCGGTAATGCAGCCGCCACGGCCGTTCCTTGCCGAGGACTTGCGCCAGCGCCACCAACCCCAGACCGGCATTGCCGCTGACTACATATTGCAAGGCCTGTGCCACGTTTTCGCCCATGACCAGGCGCGAGCGGGTCTGATCGTACAGCCCCAGGCGCTGCAGCGTTTCCAGCGCCGCCGCGCCATAGGGGGCGGTCTGCGGATTGGCAATGGCAATGCGCTGCTGATCATCACTCAACACAGCGCGCAGCTCTGTGTGTTCAAGCAACGGTCTGTTATTACTGACCAGGGCCAGGCGACCTATGGCATAGATCTGACGGCTTCCCGGAACAGCGCGCCCCTGCTGTTCCAGTCGGGCGGGATAGTCGGCATTTGCCGCCAGATAGACATCATATGGCGCGCCCTGGGTAATCTGGGCATAGAGTATGCCGCTGGCAGCGGAGCTGATGACCAGGTGATGACCGCTGCGTTGTTCAAACTGCGGCTTGATGATGCGCAGGGTATCGGCAAAATTACTGGCCACCGCCACCCGCACTGTATCGGCATAAACAGCGGATGACAGACTGCACAGCAGGAAGGCGATGCCCAGATGGCAATATCCTGCCAAGGATATCTTCATTACACGCACCGATTAGCTGACTCCTGTGATCGTTATGGGCACCTAACAGGGTTGATCAATGCCCCGCCCTGGTGCAGGGATGCCCGATACTGGTGATGTTTATTACTCGAGGCCTATTGTATCTCAGTACAACATAAAAGTGCCGACGCGGTAACCGGGTTCAAGTACACTATGCATAGCAATTCGAAATGAAATATTTGGCTTACACAAGCAAGCGGCGCTCGCGCCCACTACTCCTGGATATGTATCTATCTTGATGTGATGGCAACTCAGGCAGGCAACGCTTCCAAACCGGCATTGATCGATCCCCATGGACGACGGATCGACTATATCCGTTTGTCCGTCACCGATAAATGCAATCTGCGCTGCTTCTATTGCCTGCCCGAGGGTTATAAGGATTTTACCGAACCCTCAAGCTGGTTGAGCTTTGATGAGATCGAACGGGTGATACGCGCCTTTGCCGATCTCGGCGTGCGCCGGGTGCGGATTACCGGCGGTGAGCCCCTGGTGCGAAAGAATTTGAGCGCGCTGGTGGCGCAACTCAATGCCATCGACACGATCGACGATCTATCACTGAGCACCAATGCCTCACTACTGAGGCGCGATGCCCCGGCACTAAAACAGGCGGGCATCGCACGCATCAATGTCAGTCTCGATACCTTACTCGGCGATCGTTTTGCCCAAATCACCCGCAATGGCCAGCTGGCAACGGTGCTCGATGGTCTCATGGCCGCCAAGGCCGCCGGCCTGACTCCGATCAAAATCAACATGGTCGTCATGAAAGATGTCAATGATGATGAAACCGAAGACATGGTGTTGTTCTGTCTGGAACACGGCTTCACCTTGCGCTTTATCGAAACCATGCCCATGGGTGATAGCGGGCGTAGCGCCAGTTTGCAATATCTCGACCTTGATATCGTGCGCAAACATCTGGCCGGCCGTTTCGACCTGATCGACAGCGTCATGCCGGGTGGCGGGCCGGCGCGTTATATGAATGTGAAGGGAACGGACCTGCATATCGGATTTATCACGCCGATCTCACAACATTTTTGCGATACCTGCAACCGGGTTCGTCTGTCGGCCGACGGTACACTTTATCTATGCATGGGGAATGAACACAGCTTTGCGCTACGGCCGCTGCTCAGAGAAGGCATCAGTGACGATGATCTCAAGCACGCCCTGCTGCGGGCGCTGGCTCTCAAGCCCCGGCAGCATGATTTTAACAGCCAGCCCGGCAAGATCGTGCGGGTTATGGCCAGATTGGGCGGTTGACGGCTGCTTGCTGCAATTCACCACGGGTGTTGATATTGGCAAACGCCATGGCACAATCGCTAAAGTCCGTTATCGCCAGGCGCCGGGCGGCGAGCCAGTCCTGCACCTTGCGCTGGCCCGAGCCCAGATAATCTTGCAGATCATCGAGCGCCTCACGTCGCGCCAAAAAACACACCGCCTGCAGATCGCCTGCCACCGTGGCCGCGCTCACCTGTGCCTGCTCCGCCTCCAGGGCAACCATCAAGCGCCGGGTCAGATCATCCGGTAAAAACGGCGCGTCGCAGGGCACACACAAGATGTAGGGGGTTCTGACCAGGGGTAAGGCGCTCAGCAGTCCGGCCAGTGGCCCGCGAAAGTCCGGCCAGAGGTCCTGCGCCAGTGGATAGCCGTATCGGGCGTAGCGATCCAGATGACGATTAGCATTGATGATGATCGGCCCGACCTGCGGGCGTATTCTGGCAATGACATGTTCGATCAGCGGCTTGCCATCCAGCACCAGCAGGCCTTTCTCCACACCGCCCATGCGCAGGCCTTTACCGCCGGCCAGGATGATGCCGGTGATGGGGTTATTCTCGGGCATCACCATCAAAATCTGTTAATCCTAAGACAATAGCTCGGAAAACGGCAGTACATCCACCCGCTCACCGCGCCGGATGGTCCGGCCTTCTGCTATGATCGCCAGGCCGTTCGCCCAGGTAAGCGAGCTCAGCGCCCCGGAACTTTGATTGGGATAGAGCGAAACGCGGTACTCGCCCTGCTCATCCGGCGCCATGCGCGCGCGGGCATATTCGCGACGTTTGCCGGCCTTGGGCCAGTCAAAATCGGCGAGCGCGTGCATCACGAGCGGCGCCACATTTTCAGCGCCCTGACAACGCAGGAGAAAGGGCCGCAGGATCAGGCAGAAGGTCACAAAGGCCGCCACCGGATTGCCGGGCACGCCGAAGAAGGCTGTGCCGGCAACCTGTCCATACGCCAGCGGCTTGCCCGGCTTGATGGCGACACGCCATAAGATAATTTCACCCTGTCGCTGCACGGCCGCCTTCACATAATCCTCTTCACCCACCGACACGCCGCCACTGCTGATAATCACATCGGCCTGACGCGCCGCCGTGCGCAACACCTCGCCGGTATGCTCAAGATCATCCCGGATACAACCCAGATCGATCACCTCGCAATCCAGGGTCTGCAACAGGCCGATCAGGGTCATGCGGTTGCTGTCATAGATCTTGCCCTCGGGCAGGGGCTCGCCGGGCTGCGCCAACTCATCCCCGGTGGAGAGCACCGCCACGCGCAGGCGGCGATAAACCGCTACACGGCCCAGTCCCAGGGTGGCGATCACGCCCAGCTCCTGTGGCCGCAGGCGCGCGCCGCGTTTCAATACCACGTCGCCGGATGCAATGTCTTCGCCGCGACGGCGGATATTGGCGCCGCACCTGGCTGGCGCCGTGAAGTGAACCCGGTCGCCATTTCGATCACACTGCTCCTGGGCAATCACCGTATCCGCGCCGGCAGGAATCCAGGCGCCGGTAAAAATACGTGCCGCCGTGCCTTGTGCCAGCGTTGTAACAGGATCACCGGCACAGATACGCTGCCTGACCGGCAGCCATCCATCACCCGGCAGATCATCATGGGCGAATGCATAACCGTCCATGGCGCTATTATCCGCCGGCGGCACGCTCACGGATGATGTTACTGACTCTGCCAGCACCCGCCCCAGGGCGGCGGTGATGGGAACCGTCTCAACCTCGCCGACCACCCGGGCCTGTATCAGCAGGGCGGGCAGGACCTGATCGATACCGGATAATGCGGGTGCGTCACAACAGTCAGCGGGCATGATACATTCTTTGCCTGTCATCTATATTATCGCTCGGTGAGACGCGGCAACAGGTTGATAAAGTTGCACGGTTGGGTACGGCTATCCAGCTGGGCTTGCAGAATTTCCTGCCATGCCAGGGTGCAGGCGCCGGTCGAACCCGGCATACAAAAGATCAGCGTGCCATTGGCCAGGCCCGCCACCGCCCGCGACTGAATGGTCGCGCTCCTGATGTCCTGATAGGACAACATGCGGAACAGCTCGCCGAATCCGGCGATGTGCTTATCGAACAGAGGCAAAACCGCCTCTGGCGTGATGTCGCGACCGGTCATGCCGGTGCCGCCGGTGATGAGCACCACCTGGATGCCAGCATCGGCAATCCAGCGCGAGACCAGGGCGCGCATCTGATAGATATTGTCGGGAAGAATACATTTTTCAACCAGCCGGTGACCCAGGGCCTGCAATTGCTCCGCCAGATACCTGCCGGAGGTATCGGTCTCGTCGGCACGGGTATCCGAGACAGTCAATACCGCCATACTGACTGGCAAGAATTCGGCATTATCCTGAGTACGCGACATCACATTCTCCTGCCTGTTGATCGATCATTCGATAATAAAACAAACCTGCCTGGGTGGATACCCAGCAGCCTCCTAAGGAGAGTCCCCCGTCATATCAGGCGCCCCCGGATAACATTTGCCGCCGGGTGAATATTTATTATTGATATGCTGCTCGATCTTTGCCTTGTTTACCTGCACAGACTCGATTTGCAGGTATTGGCGCCAGGTTGCCAGGGCATTGGTGCAATCGCCATCCCGCTCATAGGCCAGCGCGAGATTCCAGTAAGCCGTCGGATTCCAGCCCTCCATCTTGATCAGCTCCTGAAAATAAAACCGCGCCGAGGCATAATCCTTCATCGCCAGATACAGCCCCCCCCTGTGGTTCAGGAGGCTGGGCGTGATGCCGCCCGCCGCCAGCGCCGCCTGACGAAACGCGTTATCCGCTTGCGCATAGCGGCCGAGCTTGACCAGCAACACGCCATAGGCTTCATGCGCCTTGTCATTCTTCACATCCAGCGTGGTCGCGCGCCGCAGGGCCTGTTCCGCTTTTTCATATTCTCCGGCTAGCAAATAATCCGCCCCCAGATTACCCCAGGCACGCGAGGAGTTGGGGGCGACTTTCACGGCATGCTCATACAATGAAATGCTGGAGCTCCAGACGGGGATGCGGATCATGGCCGACCAGGCCAGCAGGGCAATAACTGCCAGCCCGACCACCGTCACGCCGGTACGTGTCGCCACACCCTGCTGGCTGATTCGCGCCATCGTCAGGGCCAGCAGTCCGGCCAGGCCCGCCGAGGGCAGATACATGCGATGTTCAAATACCATTTCCAGGGCGACAAACGAGCTTTCTATCGCCAGAGTAGCCGGCACCCACAGCAGAAAAAACCCATAAAGCCGGTAACCCCGCCGCAACAGAAGCCAGATACCGCCGCCAATCCACAGCAACAGCCCCGCCAACGCCGCCAAGGTTGCCGGCGGATCCAGCAGAGAGCTTGATTTGACAAAATCATGCTCGATGGAAAAGCGCTCCGGCAACGGCCAGATCATCTGCGAAAGATAATGTAAGATCACCCGGGGCTGGCTGAGCAGCCGCTCGCCCAGGGTAAAGTCACGTGTGTGGTATTCCGGGTAAAAACGCTGGCTGAGGGGTCCGGCGCCGGAGATCAGGTCGATGACTACATAGAGCACCAGCACTACCGGAGCAGCCAGCAGCAGTTTATCCCAGCCATGCTGAATCAGTGGCTGGCGGTCTCTGATCACGCCGTATTCCAGTAAAAAAATCAGCGCGGGCAGAACATAGGCGTTCTCTTTACAGAGGATCGCCGCCACACCGCTCAGCAGAGATAGCGCGGCCATGACCCAGCGCCGTCCATTCGATTCGGCTTTGCGCGCGGCAAGATAGGCCAGCAGCGACAGTAACATGAATAGTGCCGCCATCGACGCCATGCGCTGTATGATGTAGGTAACCGCCTGGACCTGTATCGGATGCACGGCCCACATCAGTGTGGCAAGAAACGCGGCCAGGACAACCCTGCTGTTGTACTCTTTTGAATCCGCGCCACGGAGGATGGTCAGCAGCAACAGAAACACCGCGATCGCCACCAGAGAATGAATGATGATATTGGTCCACTGAAATGGCCGGGGCGTACCTGAACCGCGCCACCAGTCGATGCCCAGTGTCAGATTGGGCAGGGGCCGTGATGGCAGATGCGCCCCCTCCAGCACGCCCTGCAGGGAAGGAATGTCCAGATGCTGGATACGGATCGCCGGCGCCATAATGATGTTGGCTTCATCATCGAGATGAAAGGCGTTCCCCGGGGCGTCCTGATATACGAAGACGATGACTCCGGCAAGCGCAATGATGTAGGCAAGCAATCTTTTCATTATAACCAACACCGATGAATGGACGTATAGTAACATTTATGGTCATGATGACGATAAATCACTACCACCGCGGTATCCGGAATTAAATCGCGATGATGATATTTTCCTCACTGCGTGAACGCCTCAGGCACTGGATCTGGGATGCCGACTTGCGCACCCTGTCCGGTGCCAGGGCGCTGCCCTTCAGGATACTGCGTATCAGTCACCTGATTTATCGTGACCTTGCCGATGGTCAGTTGACCCTGCGGTCCATGAGCCTGGTCTACACCACGCTGCTGTCTTTGATCCCCCTGCTGGCCATCAGTTTTTCGGTGCTCAAGGGATTTGGCATGCACAACCGGTTTGCCCCCCTGTTACTGGATATTCTCAGCCCCCTGGGTGATAAGAGCGTAGAGATCACCGGATACATCATCCGTTTCGTCGAACACATACGCGCCGATATCCTGGGCTCGGTGGGACTCGCCTTTCTGATCTACACGGTCATCTCCATGGTTCAGAAGGTCGAACAGGCCTTCAATTACACCTGGCATATCAAGCGCCATCGCCCGATCATGCAGCGCTTCAGCAATTATCTGAGCGTCATCCTGGTTGGGCCGGTGTTGATATTTTCAGCCCTGGGCATCATGGTCTCGCTGCTGGCCAGCGACCTGATGCAGCAGACCATCGCCATCCGCCCCTTTGGCATCCTGCTGACATGGCTTGCCTACCTGTTGCCCTATCTGCTGATCATCGGGGCCTTCACCTTCTTCTACATTCTGATTCCCAACACCAGGGTCCGGTTCCACTCCGCCCTGGTCGGCGCAACAATTGCCGGTATCGCATGGAAAACCATCGGCTGGGCCTTCGCGACATTTCTGGTCAATTCACCCGCCTACCTGGCCATTTACTCCACCTTCGCCATCCTGATTCTTTTCATGATCTGGCTGTATATCAGCTGGCTGATTCTATTATTGGGCGCCAGCATCGCCTTTTATCATCAACATCCTGAATTTATCCGCCTGGGCGGCCGTTCGCCGCTGTTGAGCAATGCTTATCAGGAACGTCTGGCCTTTAACATCCTCTATCTCATCTGCCACAATTATTACCAGCAACAGGCCTTGTGGACCCTGGAAGGTCTTGCCCGCCATCTTCAACTACCCTCCGACATTGTCGACGGAGTTTTGGCCGTGCTGGAGAGACACGGCTTTATCACGCAAAGTGGTGATGAAGGGGAAAATGGTTATTTACCCGCTCACCCGCCCGAATCGGTTTATCTCAAGGACATACTCATGGCGATACGCCAGAGTGGCGATACCTGGTCACCGGGAAGCCTCGATCAGGCTATGAATGAGGTAATCAATGGGCTGTTTGCCAGCCTAGACCGCGCACAAGAACAGGCGCTGGCAGGGCAGACCCTGAAGGCACTGGCAATGTCCGAGCCGGGCAGGCGGCTGGAGTGAATTATCCTAGAAACGGTAGTTGGACGGGGTGGAGTGTGCGGTTTTCAGCCCTCGGCCTTGATCAGGCTGATGAACTTATGCGCCGCATCGAAAGTCAGCTCAAACACCCCATGCACACCGTCATGGGTAACAAACGACCGTAACGCGCTCGCCGGAAATTCCACAACCCGCCCGTCAAGAGACCGCACCCGGACGGCCCGCGCCACGCCCTGGTAATAGGCCAGATAATCATCATAGGACAGGTCAAGGCGGAATCTGAGATGGTTATCCATTGTCACCGGCACATGGTTGATTCATACCCTTCAAGATTGCCGGCATACACACACAAAATCAACAGGGCCGGGGGGCAGGATGAAAACAGGGGAGCTTACTGATATATTCACAGCGATATGAAAATTCTTCTCTCCATCATCGATCAACCCACTCTACAGTTGATTACTTCTATTGCCGAATCCGCAGGCTTTGAGGCCATTGCCTTGGCTTCAACCAGCACTTCCCCTGACGCCCCTGGCAGGGATGACTATCAGATCGTCATCACCGATTCGCTGTCGCTATGCCGTGATCTCCGTAAGACCGCCAGCGGCAATTTCGTCCACATCATCGTGTTGACACCGCGTATCGATGCCCAGACCGTCGACAGGTTGCTCAATGATGGCGCCGATGATTATCTGATCTTTCCGGTTGAGGAGACCCACACCCTGGCCCTGCGCCTGCGTACCGCCGCGCGCCAGGTGTTGCAGCGCATTGATTTTGGAAAAACGCTTGCCGATCTCAGCAATACCGTCGGCGTGCTGGAGCAAAGCCACGAGGACATGCTGTCCATCCTGAACCAGTTGCGGATAGGCTCGGGCATGACCGGCCCCTATGGCGATCTGATATTTCTCAACCAGAGCGCCAGGCAGATCTTCGAACTGGACGACAATTACCGGAACAAAATCTGGTTCGAGGTCTTTCCGTTCAAGCCCTCCGACATTGTCCTGCTGCGCAATCTCATGGACACTCCCACTGAGAAACGTAAGAAGCTGCCGGTGCATTTGCGTACCGCGGGCGGACGTTACTACTGGCTGGACATCGAGGTCTTCGATGATCCGGCGCTGCCGAAGCGCAAGGTGTTTTTTTTCTACGACATGTCCGAGGTCTATGACCTGCGGCGCATGCTGGACCAGAAGGCGGAATTCCGCGATCTGGTCGGCAAAAGCAAGCCGATGCATCAGGTCTACCAGACCATCCAGGAAGTGGCCGGGGTCGATATCACGGTCTCCATCGAAGGCGAAACCGGCACCGGCAAGGAAT
>MGXL01000116.1:0-79 GCA_001801365.1 Gammaproteobacteria bacterium RBG_16_57_12
GATTTCACCATTCATCCCATAGACCGGGCTGGCGTAATACTGGATGATGGATTCAGTGTTGTCGGAGCGGATCAGCAGG
>MGXL01000116.1:137-4101 GCA_001801365.1 Gammaproteobacteria bacterium RBG_16_57_12
CCAGCGGCATCCGGGTTTCGTAATCCAGCACATTGAATATGCCCGTGACCGGCATATCCAGAATGGCATCATTCAGACGCCCCAGCATCTGTTCGGCCGTGGGATTCACATATTCGACAATACCTTCGGCATTGACACTGATGACACCCTCATCGAGGCATTGCAAGGTCACCAGGGTGCGGTTGTCGTTGACATGATTTCTGTCCTCGTGCAGACACTGATGGGGTAATTCATTGGCAATGCACAGGGCGCCATCGACCTGATCAGACTGATCACAAAGCGGCGATATGGACCAGGCCAGATCCACCACTTCGCCGGAGCACTTGTGAATGGTATTGGTTAGTAGTGACAACTCGTGACAATGCCCATGCAGCAGGCTGGATACTGCCTCGGGAACCAGATCCCCCAGCATGTACTGGCCAAGCAGTTCTTCCGGCGCCCGGCCCAGGAGTTTCCGGGCATAGCCGTTGACATAGCTCACATAGCCGTCGTGGTCCAGCCGCAGGACTAGGGACCCCATGTGCTCCAGGATCTGCGCATCCTGATGAGAATACTCCATTCCTTTGGCAATCAAAGCGGTCTGCTCATTCAGATAGCCGGCCAGGGCCACCTTGGCCATCACCTGGCCAGTGGCATCAAAGAGACTGCCCGCTTGCAGAAAGGTGTTATGGAGCTCGCCGCTACTGGCGAGCAATTCCGTCTCCGCCATCCACCAGGCGCCGTGACCGGTGGCCAGAAAAAACATCTGCGCCGCATGCGGGTCGGCGAACAGGGCGTGCAATCCGCCCAGATCATTCAGCTGCTCGGTGTTATAGCCGAACAGACCCACCGCGGCATGATTCAGATGAACCAGCCGTGCCCCGGGCTCGGCAACCAACACCGCCTGACTGGAGTTGGCCGTCACCTTTTTGATCAGCTCGAGGAAATCAGCCGTCGCAGCGGTCCCCGCTGTTTCCTGGAAGACAACCATGGCGCCCATGATTCTGCCGGTGTCGATGACGGGGACGGTGACATGCCAGGCGGTTAACCGGCCGCCGTCCTGGCATGACAGCGAAAGCGTACCGATACGCAGGCTGGGAATGGCGGTGGCAGCCCCCTGGTCGTCCAGTCGCCAGAAGTTGGCGCCTTCGCCGGCCAAGCGTACCTTGTCGCAAAAAAACCCGCCGAGCAGCTCGCTTTCCTGCCAGCCCAGCAGTCGTTCCGCCTTGTTGTTAAGGTAGGTCAGGGCTCCCCGGTCATCGAAGGCAAAGATACCTTTGTCCTGAAGGGATATCAGATTGGAGAGTTCTCTCTTTGTGGCGCCTGCAAGACGAAGCTTGGTTGCCAAATCGTTCACCTATGTCGACAGGGATGCTCTGTGTAGTGCCATCCTGGCCGATGCACGCCAATAATAGCAAACCCCGTCAGCAAGACACATCATTTATTTTCGCGCGGCCTGGTTGGCGGCGATACGCATACGCAGCGCGTTAAGCTTGATGAATCCTTCGGCATCGGCCTGATTGTAGGCGCCGGCATCATCCTCGAAGGTGGCGATCCTGGCATCGAACAAACTATCACTGGCCGATTCGCGGCCGACCACCGCGACATTGCCCTTGTAGAGTTTGACGCGCACCTTGCCGTTGACCGTCGCCTGCGAGGCATCGATCATGGTCTGCAACATCCTGCGCTCCGGCGACCACCAGTAGCCGTTGTAGATCAGGCTGGCGTAGCGGGGCATCAGCTCATCCTTGAGGTGCGCCACTTCGCGATCCAGGGTGATGGACTCGATGGCGCGATGGGTGCGCAGCATAATGGTGCCGGCGGGGGTTTCATAACAGCCGCGCGACTTCATCCCCACATAACGGTTCTCCACCAGGTCGAGGCGGCCGATACCGTTTTCACCGCCGATCTTGTTCAGTGTCGCCATCACCTGGGCGGGCGTCAGCGCCACTCCGTTGATCGCCACCACATCCCCCGCGCGATAGCTCAGCTCCACATAGCTGGCCTGATCGGGGGCATGCTCCGGCGAGGTGGTCCAGCGCCACATGTCCTCTTCCGGCTCCATCCAGGGATTCTCCAGAATCCCGCCTTCATAGGAAATGTGCAGCAGATTCGCATCCATGGAATAGGGGGATTTCTTGCCACGCTTCATCTCGATGGGGATGCCGTGCTGTTCGGCATAGGCCAGCAGCTTCTCACGCGAGGTCAGATCCCATTCACGCCACGGGGCGATCACCTTCACATCGGGCTTCAGGGCGTAGTAGCCCAGCTCGAAACGCACCTGATCATTACCCTTGCCGGTGGCCCCGTGCGACACGGCATCCGCCCCGGTCTGCCTGGCGATCTCGATCTGGCGTTTGGCGATCAGCGGTCTGGCAATGGAGGTGCCGAGCAGATACTCGCCCTCATAAATGGCATTGGCTCGGAACATGGGAAAGACGAAATCGCGGGCGAATTCCTCGCGCAGATCGTCGATATAGATCTCCCTGACACCCATGGCCTTGGCCTTGGCACGCGCCGGCTCCAGCTCTTCTCCCTGGCCGATGTCGGCGGTGAAGGTCACCACCTCGCAATGATAAACATCCTGCAGCCATTTGAGGATGATCGAGGTATCCAGGCCGCCTGAATAGGCCAGCACTACTTTCTTGATATTGGACATGGGACTTCGCTCCGCAGTGACAGTGATTGTCTGAGACAGGGTCGTTTGACATGCGCGGATTATAGCCGCTTGGCGTACCGAAAAACACCACCGTTGCGTACGGAGGCTATCCCGACGAGGACTCCAGAAAGTCGACCAGCACCCCCGTGGTCTGACGCAGCCGCTGGCTGATGAAGCGGCTGATCTGGATTAAAAGCTTGACGCCCAGCCGCGGCTGTTGCGTGGTGATCTGCTCGAAGTTTTTATTGGTGATGATGATGATGACACTGGGTTCTTCAGTTACCGCCGTGGCGGAATAGGGTAACCCATCGATTATCGCCATTTCACCCATGGTCTTGCCGCGACGCACGATGGCCACCTGCTTGTTGCCGCCCTTGGCATTGTCCTTGTAGATCCCCGCCTTGCCGTCGATCAGCAGGCACATATACTGGCCACGGTCGCCCTCCTTGAACAAAACCGCGCCCTTCTTGGCCCTGTAAGCATAGAGATATTCGGCCAGCAACTGTATTTCACGGGAATCAAATTCGCTGAACATCGGGATATTGACCAGCATGTCCATGACGCCCTGGTGTGCATCCGCGCCGCTGCCCAGCCGTTCAAAGACGCCTGATTTGATATTGTCCGATAGTGTGTCCGCCATAGCACGTCCTCGCGCCGATCTTGCACCATCCGCCCACAGTGGCGTCGATGCATTGATTTTCTTATCCGATCCTCTCAGACCGGCAGGATCGCCCGTCTTCCCCATCAACCCTGATCACTACATGACTGATCGTCCGGATCATACCCCGATCAAAGGCAATCGACAATAAACCGGTCGATGCACCGGACAATGGCAGGTGACTGCGCAAACAGTCCATCAAAAGACCGCCCACCCCACTACCTTGATGACGATGGCCGGGTTATCATTGGCGCGACGCGTTCACCTCATAAAGGATTCCTCGATGGAATGGCTTTCCGATCCGCAGGCCTGGGTGGCCCTGGCAACACTGACCGCACTGGAGATCGTGCTGGGTATCGACAATATCATCTTTATCTCCATCCTGGTGGGGCGGCTCCCGCAGGCGCGCCGCGATCTGGCCCGGCGCCTGGGGCTGGGGCTGGCAATGCTCACACGCATCCTCTTGCTGTTGTCGCTGGCCTGGGTGATGGGTTTGAAGGATCCCATGTTCGCCATTATGGGCGAACAGATCTCTGGCCGGGACGTGATCCTGATCGGTGGCGGCTTATTCCTGCTCTGGAAAAGCACCCACGAGATTCACGGCAGCCTCGAACTGGCCGAGCAGGAATCTACCGTGCAGACTGCAACAGTGAGCTTCGGCGCCATTC
>MGXL01000116.1:4111-8939 GCA_001801365.1 Gammaproteobacteria bacterium RBG_16_57_12
GATATCGTCTTTTCGCTTGATTCGGTGATCACGGCGGTAGGCATGGTGGACCATATCCCGGTCATGATCATTGCCATCCTGTTGTCAGTGGCGATCATGATGGTGGCCGCCAAGCCGATTGGTGACTTCGTCGACCGCCACCCGACGGTGAAGATGCTGGCATTGAGCTTTCTGATTCTGGTCGGTGTAGCGCTGATCGGCGAGGGCTTCGATTTTCACATCCCGAAGGGCTATATCTACTTTGCCATGGCATTTTCTGTCGCGGTCGAGATGCTCAATATCCGCATGCGCGCCAGACGTCACGCGCCGGTGCATCTGCACAAGCCGCTGACTAAAAGCGAGGGTGGCGAAAATCTTTAAGCGGAAAAAGGTTTGTCAGCGCTCACGCCACTGTCGTTTCACCTCATCCTTGTGCATGGCCAGCCACTGCAAGGCGATGATCGGCGCGGCTGAATTGATGCGACCGGTGGCCAGCCAGGTCAGTGCTTCATTGAAAGACACCTTGAGCACCCGGATATCCTCGTGCTCCTCATCCAGGCCAAAGATACCCTCCGCCACCTTGGTGGTATCTACCTTGCCGCAGAACAGGGCAATGGTCTCACTGGTCCCGCCGGGGCTGACGAAATAATTCATGATCGGGATCACGGCCTGCACCACACAGCCGGCCTCTTCCCTGGCCTCGCGCCGCGCCACCTGCTCCGCCGTTTCATCCGCCTCGATGATTCCGGCCACGATCTCGGTCAGCCACGGACCCTGCGGATCGTGCAGCGCGCCGATACGAAACTGCTCGATCAGCACCAGTTCATCGCGCACCGGATCATAAGGCAACAGCGCCACGGCATGACCGCGCTCGAACAATTCACGTTTGATCGGCTGGCTCATCCCGCCCTTGAACAGCGCATGGCGCAGCCGGTATTCATCCAGGCGAAAAAAACCCTCGTGGCAGCTCTGTTTATTTAGTATCTCAACCTTGCCGTAGTTCATGCTCTGCTATAACCCGGCCATGGATCTATTTTTTCTTCGGGGCGTAGAGATCGGTACACGTCCCCTCCGCCACTTCCGCGGCGAAGTTGAAGGTCTCCGATAAGGTCGGATGCGGGTGGATGGTCAGGGCGATATCCTCGATATCCGCACCCATCTCCAGGGCCAGCACCGCCTCGGCGATCAGCTCGCCCGCATTGGGGCCGACCATAGCGGCACCGATCAGGCGGTGATGTTCATCGAACAGTACCTTGGTCATGCCTTCATCGCGCCCGAGCGACAGCGAGCGGCCGCTGGCGGCCCAGGGGAATACGCCTTTTTCGTACTGGATGCCTTCCTGCTTGCACTGCTCCTCGGTCTTGCCCATCCAGGCGATTTCCGGATCGGTGTAGCAGACCGACGGAATGGTGCGCGCGTCGAAGAAGGCCTTGTGGCCGGCGATGTTCTCCGCCGCCACCTTGCCTTCGTGCGTGGCCTTGTGCGCCAGCATCGGCTGGCCGACGATGTCGCCAATGGCGTAGATGTGCGCTACGTTGGTGCGCATCTGCTTGTCGACCTCGATGAAACCCCGCTCGTTGACCGTCACCCCGGCCTTGTCGGCGTCGATGTGCTTGCCGTTCGGGCTGCGGCCGATGGCCACCAACACGCGGTCGAAGGTGTCATGCCCGGGCGCATCCTTACCCTCGAAGGTACACACCAGACCTTTGGCGCCGGGCTCGATGGCGGTGACCTTGGTGTTGAGATAGATATTCTCGTAGCGGCCCTTGATGCGGCGCTCCAGCGGACGCACCACATCGCGATCGGCACCGGGGATCAGGCCGGGCGACAACTCCACCACCGTGACCTTGGCGCCGAGCGCGTCGTACACCGTCGCCATCTCCAGGCCGATGATGCCGCCGCCCACCACCAGCAGACGTTTGGGCACCTCGGCGATTTCCAGGGCATCGGTGGAATCCATCACGCGCGGATCGGCCCAGGGGATGAACGGCAGCTTGGTGACGCGCGAGCCGGCGGCGATGATGCAGTGCTCGAAGCCCACCACCTGCCTGGTGCCATCGGTGGCCTCAACCTCGAGGGTGTTGGGCGAGGTAAACCGGCCGTAGCCGCGCACGATCTGCACCTTGCGCTGCCTGGCCAGTTGTTTCAGACCGCCGGTGAGCTTGCCGACCACCTTGTTCTTGTGGGTGCGCAGCTTGTCGAGATCGATCTTCGGTTTGTTGAACGCCACGCCAATCTCGTGGAACTCGGCCGCCTCGTTGATGACCTGCGCGGTGTGCAGCAGCGCCTTGGACGGGATGCAGCCGACATTCAGGCACACCCCGCCGATGTTTTCATGCCGTTCGATCAGCACCACCTGTTTGCCCAGATCGGCCGCGCGGAACGCGGCGGTGTAACCACCGGGGCCGGAGCCCAGCACCACCACCTCGGCACGGATATCGACCTGGCCGGCGAAGCTTGCCGCCACCGGTGCGGGTGCGGCGGCTGGCTTTGCGACCGGCGCCGGTTTCTCTGCAACGGGCGCGGCCGCCATGGTACCAGCCTCCAGCATCAGGATCGCACTGCCCTCGGAAACCTTGTCACCGACCTTCACCCGCAGCTCCTTGACCACGCCACTTTCCGGTGACGGTATTTCCATGGTGGCCTTGTCCGACTCGACTGAAATCAGCGAGTCTTCCGGCTTGATGCTGTCACCGGGTTTGACCAGAACTTCGACCACTTCCACATCCTTGAAGTCGCCGATATTCGGCACCTTGATCTCAATGATCTTGCTCACGGCGCGCCCTCCTACAACAGCAAGCGGCGCGTGTCGGACAACACACGGCTGAGGAAGGTGGTGAAGCGGGCGCCGTCGGCCCCGTCGATCACCCGATGATCGTAGGACAGCGACAAGGGCAAAATCAGGCGCGGCTCGAATTTCTTGCCGTTCCATACCGGCTGCATCTTGGAGCGCGACACACCCAGAATCGCCACCTCGGGCGAGTTCACGATGGGCGTGAACTTGGTGCCGCCGATGCCGCCCAGACTGGAGATGGTGATGCAGCCGCCCTGCATGTCGGCGGGCTTGAGTTTTTTATCACGCGCCTTGGCGCTGAGCTCGCCCAGCTCGACGGCAAGATCCACAATGGTCTTGCGGTCCACATCACGCACCACCGGCACCACCAGCCCGTCCGGCGTATCCACGGCGATGCCGATGTTGAAATATTTCTTGAAGATCAGGTGTTCCCCGGCCACCTCCAGCGAGGCATTGAAGCGCGGATATTCCTTGAGCGCCGAGACCACGGCCTTCATCAGGAACACCAGCATGGTGATCTTGATGTTTCTATCCTTGTATTCGGCGGCCATGGACTTGCGGAATTCCTCCAGATCGGTGATGTCCGCCTCGTCGAACTGCGTGACATGGGGCACGCTCACCCAGTTGCGGTGCAGGAACTGCCCGGTGAGCTTGTTGATCTTGGTCAGCGGCTTGCTTTCGATCTCGCCCCACTGGCTGAAATCGATCTCCGGCATGGGCGCCACGCCCAGGGCGCCGCCCACCCCTTGCGCCAGGGCGCGCTTGACGAAGTGCTGCACATCTTCGCGGGTAATGCGCGCCTTGCGGCCGCTGCCTTCGACGCGGCCCAGATCCACGCCCAGCTCGCGGGCGAACTTGCGTACCGCCGGGCTGGCATAGGCCTTGGCAAAACTCACCTCATCGATCCGGGCCGTGGGTGAAGTCTTGACAGGTGCCGGTGCTGCCTTGGGCGCCGGCGCGGCCTTGGACTCTGCCGCCACAGGCGCTGCCGGTGCAGCGGCTGCCTGTGGCGATGGTGGTGCAGCTGACGGGGCTGCTCCAGCGGCAGGCTCCAGCAATAAAATCAGGCTGCCCTCGGAAACCTTGTCGCCAATCTTGATCTTCACTTCCCTGACCACACCACCCTCGGGGGCCGGGATTTCCATGGTGGCCTTGTCCGATTCGATGGAAAGCAGCGAGTCTTCCGCCTGGATGGTGTCACCGGGCTTGACCAGCACTTCGACCACTTCCACATTATTGAAGTCGCCGATGTTGGGCACCAGAATTTCTTTTGTCTTTTTGCTCATGTGCGTCCTTCCCTCTGATCAGACATACAGGGGATTGGGTTTTTCCGGATCGATGCCGTATTTCTTGAGGGCATCGCTCACCTTGGCCGCCGGAAACAGGCCGTCATCCGCCAGGGCCTTCAGCGCCGTGACCGCCACGTGATAACGATTCACCTCGAAGTGTTTGCGCAACTGGGCACGGGTGTCGCTGCGGCCAAAACCATCGGTACCCAGTACTTCGTAGCGCCCCGGCACCCATTTGCGAATCTGCTCGGCATAGGACTGGATATAATCGGTGGCCGCCACGAACGGACCGCCGCGATCGGCAAAACACTGTGACACATAGGATGTCTTTGGCTTCTTGGCGGGATGCAGACGATTCCAGCGATCCGTATCGCGGGCCTCGCGCACCAGCTCATTGAAGCTGGTGGCGCTCCAGATATCGGCATCCACGCCCCAATCCTCGGCCAGCAGATCCGCCGCGGCGATCACCTCGCGCAGGATGGCGCCGGAGCCTATCAACTGCACCTTTTTCTTTTTTCTGCCGCCGGCCCGGAACAGGTACAGCCCCCTGACGATGCCTTCCTCGGCGCCGTCCGGCATGGCGGGGTGGGTATAGTTCTCGTTCATGGTCGTGACATAGTAGAAAATCCTTTCCTGCTTCTCATACATGCGGTGCAGACCATCATGAATGATCACCGCCAGCTCATAACTGAAGGTCGGATCGTAGCTCACGCAGTTGGGAATGGTACCGGCCACCACCATACCGTGGCCGTCCTGATGTTGCAGA
>MGXL01000116.1:8997-9274 GCA_001801365.1 Gammaproteobacteria bacterium RBG_16_57_12
TGCATGTCGCCGGCCGCCCAGACCAGATCGCCGACGCGCTGAAAACCGAACATGGAGTAATAGATGTAGAACGGCACCATGTTCACGCCGTGGGAGCTGTAGGCGGTGCCTGCGGCGATCCAGGAGCACATGGCACCGGCCTCGTTGATGCCTTCCTCCAGGATCTGGCCGCTCTTGTCTTCCTTGTAGAACATGATCTCGTCCTTGTCCTGCGGGGTGTAAAGCTGTCCGACCGAGGAATAGATGCCCAGCTGGCGGAACATGCCTTCCATGCCGA
>MGXL01000117.1:0-5173 GCA_001801365.1 Gammaproteobacteria bacterium RBG_16_57_12
GGACCGACATCCAGCCCGGCAGTGACCTGCTGTTCTATGAGGGTCTGCACGGTGGCGTGGTGGATGAAGACATCAATGTCGCCAAGTTTGTCGATCTCCTGATCGGCGTGGTACCCATCGTCAATCTGGAGTGGATACAGAAGATCCATCGCGACACCGCGCAGCGCGGCTATTCCGTCGAGGCCGTCACCGACACCATCCTGCGCCGCATGTACGACTATGTACATTACATCACGCCGCAGTTTTCGCGCACCAATATCAACTTCCAGCGCGTCCCGACAGTCGACACCTCCAATCCCTTCATCGCCCGCGATATCCCGACACCGGATGAAAGTTTTATCGTGATCCGCTTCCGCGACCCAAAGAAGGTGGACTTCCCCTATCTGCTGAACATGATCCAGAGTTCGTTCATGTCACGACCAAATACCCTGGTGGTACCCGGCGGCAAGATGGGTTTTGCCATGGAAATCATCCTGACGCCAGTGATCCATGATCTGATGGAAAAGGCACGCAAAAAGGCCTGATCTCGGGCTTAATCCAACACAAAATGGGATGGTTCACCATCCCCTTTTGTGTTGCCTGAAAAATATTTAGCTTAGCCAGGCAAACCACAACGGCAGGCTCAGCAAACTCAGTCCTGTTGACAGGGTGACCACGCTGACATACATACCGGTATCCAGGCCATGGCGGTCACATAAGACCATACCCAGCACCATACTGGGCATGGCGGCTTCCATGACAACGGCAATCAGCACCCGGCCTTCCAGCCCCAGGCCGGAGGCCATGCCCCAGACCAGCAGCGGCATCAGCAGAAGCTGGATAACCAATGCCGGCACCATGACCGGCAGAGACTGCATGCGCATCACACTGAGACGCAGCCCCAGCCCCAGGGCAATCAGCATCAGGGGCACCACCGCACCCGCCATCATCTGGAGCAAGGATCCCAGCCAGCGCGGCATGGGCGTGCCGGACACATTGAGCAACACCGCCGCCACCGCTGCCCAGAAGGGCGGCACCCTGAGCAATGCCATAAGGGGATTCACCTGCGGCTGACTGCTCGCGCCATAACGTTGCGCCAGCAGTATCCCCACGGTCAGCAATAGCGGGGTGCAGGCAAACAGGTCATATTGAATGGCTACGCTGCGGGCCCAGGGCCCCATGACATTTTCCAGAAAGGGCAAACCCAGGTAAGTGGCATTGGGAAATCCGGCGGCCAGCACCAGGGCGCCGGCGGTACGTCGCGATATCCCCCAGAACCGATAGGCCATGGCTGCCATCCCCAGACTGGCCAACACGCCACCCGCCGCGGCCAGGGCGATGCGCGCCACATCCAGGGAAAGGGGCGCCTGCCAGAGCACGGACAGCACCAGCGCAGGCAATAGCAGGGTATAGACCAGGCCGGCAATGGTCTGTCGCGCCACATCCGCATCCAGACCCGGTGGCCGCAACATCCGCCATGCCACACCGCAGGCAACCAGTGCCGCCATCTGGCCGAGAACCTCATACATGCCCAATACCCTCCAACAATTACAGGAACCCCTTCAAGGAATTGCCTATTTTGCCGCTATTATGACTAACATTAATACTTTATATAATGGCTGGTTAGGGAATGACCAAGACTGTATCAAAATATCACCCGATCCATCCCGTGGGACAGTGTCATGCTGGAGTAGGCAGTGCGTATTACCGAGAAACTGACACAGGTCTTCAGCCACTGGCTCGCCCATGAGGATGAACCGCGCGAACGTTTTTTGTGTGACTTCGACCGGCTCAGTGCCGAGATCCGGCCCTGCGATATCCTGCTGGTGGAGGGGCGCAGCCGGATCAGCCATGTCATCAAGACCATCACCCAGAGCATCTGGACACATGCCGGGCTCTATATCGGCCGCCTCAATGACATCGAAGACGCGGAGCTGCGTAATCACATCCGCAACCACTATGATGGCAACCCGGACGATCAACTGGTTATCGAGGCCCTGCTGGGCAAGGGCACCATCATTGCCCCCCTGCATAAATATCGCCTGGATAATTTGCGCATCTGTCGGCCCAACGGCCTGTCACGGGAAGACGCACAACACATCATCCGCTATTCCGCCTATCATCTGGGCATGGAATATGATCTGCGCCAACTCATCGATCTGGCGCGCTTTTTCTTCCCCTATGGCATCTTGCCACGGCGCTGGCGTTCCACTCTGTTTGAACACCATGCCGGCAAGATCACCCGCACGGTCTGCTCCACCATGATTGCCAGCGCCTTTTCCTCGGTTCATTATCCGGTCGTCCCATTCATACACAGGGAGCCAGGTGGACAACTACGCTTTCACAAGCGCAACGCCCGTTTATACAGGCCCAGTGATTTTGACTTTTCGCCCTACTTCGATATCGTCAAATATCCGCTACTGGGGCTGGATGATATTTCGCTGTACCGGCAATTGCCCTGGGATGCGGAAGGCCTGGTGTGCAATGGACCCGATGATTGTTATGTCCCGCCAGAACAACCCGCTCCACCTGCCGGCCCGCCCCAGCAGAACAGTGGCGGAGATGGAAATATGCAAAGCGAAGCAAACGAGCACAGTTTCAAACCAACCTTGACCCGACAACCCAAAACATAAGCAGCCGATCCCATGAGCCTACTGATATTCCTGATTATCATTGCCGTAGCCAGCGCCACAGCCGCCTATGTGCGCCTCCCCTTGCTGGCCTCCACCGTCATACTGGCCCTGATATTGATCGTATGGCACCTCACCAGTCATGCCTCGGCCTTGTCCACTTCACTGGCCTGGGGGCTGTTTCTGGCCGTGGCCATACCGCTCAATGTCACCTCACTGCGCCGGCAGCTGTTCAGCAACCATATTCTGCCGATCTTCCGCAAACTCATGCCGCCCATCAGCCGCACCGAACAGGAGGCGCTGGACGCCGGCACCGTGTGGTGGGATGGTGAGCTGTTCAGCGGCGCGCCCGACTGGAATAAATTGCTCAGTGTACGCACCACCAGACTGACGACGGAAGAGCAGGCCTTTCTGGATGGCCCGGTGGAAGAGCTGTGCCGCCTGCTCGATGACTGGGATATCACCCATCACCGCCTCGATCTGCCGCCTTCAGTCTGGCAATTCATCAAGGACAGCGGTTTCTTCGGCATGATCATCCCCAGGGAATACGGCGGCAAGCAGTTCTCCGCCCAGATGCATTCCTGTGTCGTGTCCAAGATCGCCAGCCGCAGCATCACCGCCGCGGTTACGGTGATGGTGCCCAATTCCCTGGGCCCGGCCGAACTGCTGCTGCATTACGGCACCGAGGACCAGAGAAAATACTACCTGCCACGCCTGGCGCGCGGCGAGGAAGTACCGTGTTTCGCCCTCACCGGCCCGGAGGCCGGCTCCGATGCCGGCGCCATGCCCGACACCGGCGTTGTCTGTCGCGGCCTGTTCCAGGGAGAGGAAATCACCGGCATACGCCTCAACTGGGAAAAACGCTATATCACCCTGGGGCCGGTCGCCACCGTGCTGGGCCTGGCGTTCAAGCTTTACGACCCCGAGCACCTGATCGGCAAGCAGGAGGATCTGGGCATCACCTGCGCCCTGATCCCCACCAGCACGCCGGGCGTCGAGATCGGCAGCCGTCACTTCCCGCTCAACAGCGCCTTCATGAACGGTCCCAACAGCGGCAAGGATGTGTTCATCCCGCTGGACTGGATCATCGGCGGCCCGGCCCACGCCGGCCAGGGCTGGCGCATGCTGATGGAATCGCTGGCCGCGGGCCGCTCCATCTCGCTGCCGGCCCTCAGCACCGGCGCCGGCAAGCTGGCCAGCCGCGCCACTGGCGCCTATGCCCGCATCCGCCGCCAGTTCAAGCTGCCGATCGGCTATTTCGGCGGTGTGGAAGAGGCGCTGGCCCGCATCGCCGGCAACACCTATGTGATGGAGGCGACGCGCACCCTCACCGCCAGTGCCGTGGATCTGGGTGAGAAGCCTTCGGTGATCTCGGCCATCGCCAAATACAATCTCACCGAACGCATGCGCCTGGTGGTCAACGACGCCATGGATGTCCAGGGCGGCAGCGGCATCTGCATGGGACCGCGCAATTTCCTGGCCCGCGCCTATCAGTCCATCCCCATCAGCATCACCGTGGAAGGGGCCAATATTCTTACCCGCAGCATGATCACCTATGGCCAGGGCGCGATCCGCTGCCATCCTTATGTGCTCAAGGAAATGCGCGCCGCCGGTCACGATGACCTGCAACGCGCACGCATCGAATTCGATCACGCGCTGTTCGGCCATCTCGGCTTTGGCTTCAGCAATGCCATCCGCGCCCTGCTGTTGGGATTGAGCAATTCCCGCCTGGCCCAGGCGCCCGTGCCCGGCCCGGAGCGGCGTTATTACCAGCACCTCACGCGCCTGAGCGCGGCGCTGGCCTTGAGCTCGGATATCGCCATGATGACCCTGGGCGGTTCGCTCAAGCGCCTGGAAAAATTGTCCGGCCGGCTGGCGGACGTGCTCAGTCAGATGTATCTCGCCTCGGCCACCCTCAAGCGCTTCGAGGAGGATGGCTGCCATCAGGCCGATCTGCCATTATTGAGATGGGGCTGCGAGGATGCCCTGTATCGCGCCCAGTGTGCCCTGGACGGCCTGCTGAAAAACTTTCCCAGCCGCCCGGCGGCCTGGCTGCTGCGCGTGCTGATCTTTCCGCTGGGCCGGCCCTTCAGCCCGCCGGGCGATGCACTGGGCCATCAGGTTGCCGAACTGATTCTGGCGCCCTCCCCGGCGCGTGATCGTCTGACCCGCGGCATTCATCTGCCGACGGATCTCAGCGAGCCCCTGGGGCGGCTGGATGATGCACTCACGAAAGTCGTCCGGGCGGAGATCGTCGAGGCCAAACTGCGCAATGGCGTGCAGAACCGGATATTGCCCAAGGCCAGTGGCGAGGCCCTGATAAAAGAAGCGCTGAAATATAATTTCATCACCCCGGAAGAAATCGCGATCCTGCAACAGGCCGATCTCGCACGCCGGGATGTCATCACGGTGGACAGCTTCGCGCCGGCGGAGCTGATACCGAAAATCAGTCGGGGGTAAGTGCTATGACCACGCAAAAACTCAGCGGCCGCCCCGTCTATGTCGTCGACGGCAGCCGCACGCCCTTCCTCAAGGCCAAAGGCAAGCCGGGGCTCTTTCCGGCG
>MGXL01000117.1:5218-6147 GCA_001801365.1 Gammaproteobacteria bacterium RBG_16_57_12
TCGCGCCCGCCGAGCTGGATGAAGTCATCCTGGGCTGTGTCATGCCGGGGCCGGATGAGGCCAATATCGCCCGCATCGTGGCGCTGCGCCTGGAATGCGGCAAACACGTCCCCGCCTGGACCGTGCAGCGTAACTGCGCCTCGGGCATGCAGGCCCTGGACTGCGCCGCCGGCAATATCGCCAGCGGCCGCTCCGATCTGGTCCTGGCCGGCGGCGTCGAATCCATGAGCCATGCGCCGGTGCTGCTCAGTCGGCCCATGGTGGAATGGCTGGCCGACTGGAGCAAGGTCAAGACCCTGGGCCAGAAGCTCAAGATGCTGTCCCGGCTGCGGGGCAAACATCTCACCCCGGTGATCGGGCTGCTGCGCGGCCTGACCGACCCGGTGGTGGGACTGTCCATGGGACAGACGGCGGAAAATCTCGCCCACCGCTTCGACATCAGCCGCGAGACCATGGATGCCTACGCCATGGAAAGCCATCTGCGCCTGGCCAGGGCCCAGGACGCCGGCCACCTGGATGAGATCGAAGTCATCTACGACACCAGGGGCAACGCCTACGGCCAGGACGACGGCCTGCGCCGTGACACCACCCTGGAGAGCCTGGCCAAGCTCAAGCCCGTGTTCGACCGCAAGTTCGGCAAGGTCACGGCGGGCAACAGCGCCCAGGTCACCGACGGCGCCGCGCTGTTGATCCTGGCCAGCGCCGACGCGGTGGAAAAATATCATCTGCCGGTGATGGGCCGCCTCGTCGACAGCCAGTGGGCCGGGCTGGAGCCCGCACAGATGGGCCTGGGGCCGGCGCATGCCATGGCCCCCATCATGACGCGCCACCATCTGAATATCGCGGATGTGGATTACTGGGAAATCAACGAGGCCTTCGCCACCCAGGTGCTGGCCTGCGTGGCCGCCTGGGAAGATGCGGATTACTGC
>MGXL01000117.1:6217-7581 GCA_001801365.1 Gammaproteobacteria bacterium RBG_16_57_12
GGTGGCGGCGTCAGTCTCGGCCATCCGGTCGGTGCCAGCGGCGCCCGCATCGTCCTGCATCTGCTTAAGGTATTGCAGCGCCACAAGGCCCGGCGCGGCATCGCCAGCCTGTGCATCGGCGGCGGCCAGGGCGGGGCGATGCTGGTGGAACGCGACGTGGAGCAGACATCATGAGCGGACAAACCGAATTTTTGCACTGGACATTGGAGGCCGATGCCGACGGCATCGCCTGGCTGAAGCTGGACATGGCCGATGCCAGCGCCAACGTGCTCAACGCGGGCGTGGTCGAGGAACTCGGCAAGGTCATCAAACAACTGGAAGGCGCCGCGCCGCGCGGGCTGGTGATTCTTTCCGGCAAGGCCAACGGCTTCATCGCCGGCGCCGACATCAAGGAATTCACCACCCTCAAGGACGAGGGCGAGGCCGCCGCCCTGATCCGCCGCGCCCAGGGCGTGCTGGACCGCCTGGAAGGGCTGCCCTTTCCCACGGTCGCGCTGATCCACGGCTTCTGCCTGGGCGGCGGACTGGAACTGGCGCTGGCCTGCCGTTACCGTATCGCCGACGAGGACAGCGCCAAGCTGGGCCTGCCCGAGGTGATGCTCGGCATCCACCCGGGTTTCGGCGGCACGGTGCGCCTGCCGCCGCTGATCGGCGCGCCCGCCGCCATGGACATGATGCTGAGCGGTCGCAATCTCAGCGCGCGCGCCGCCGCCAAGCTCGGACTGATCAACCATGCCGTGCCCGCCCGCCACCTGCGCACCGCCGCGCGGTCGATGATTTTCGACAAGCCGCCGCGGCGCAGGCTCAAAGGCTGGCTGGCCTTCAGCAATCACGGCCTGCTCCGGCCGCTGCTGGCGCGCGCCATGCGCAAGACCGTGGCCAGACGCGCGCCCCGGGAGCATTATCCCGCGCCCTATGCGCTGATCGATCTGTGGCAGAAGCACGCCGGCGATCCCCGCGCCATGATGACGGAAGAGGCCGCCTCGGTCGCCCGCCTGGTAGTGGGGCCCGCGGCGCAAAACCTGATCCGGGTATTCTTTCTGCAGGAGCGCCTCAAATCCCTGGGCCGGGTCAGCGACTTCAAGGTGCGCCATGTGCATGTGATCGGCGCCGGGGTGATGGGCGGCGACATCGCCGCCTGGTGCGCCCTGCAGGGCTACAAGGTCACGGTGCAGGATCGCAAGCACGAAACCCTGGCCAGGATGCTGTCCCGCGCCAACGATCTCTTTACCAAGAAGCTCAAACAGCCGCGCCTGGTCACGGCGGTGCTGGACCGCCTGATTCCGGACATCGATGGCCGCGGCGTGGCGCAGGCCGACATCGTCATCGAGGCGATCATCGAGAATATCGAGGCCAAGCAGGCC
>MGXL01000118.1:0-2130 GCA_001801365.1 Gammaproteobacteria bacterium RBG_16_57_12
GTTGACAGGCATCCTGCCCATCATCTCGGCCAATATCGCCTACCTGGTGGCGGCACAGCTGGGCCATTTATCATGGTGCATCCCCTATCTGGACGGTTGCGCATCTATCAGCGCAACAGGGCGCCAGGCGCCCGAAAGCCTCTTTTTCCGCGCCACGATGATACCGGCCGCTGTCTTGATGATGGCCTACTGGCGATTGAATTACGAGTGGCTCCTGATCAACGGTGATCGCAATTCACTGGCTGGCGTGGCCATGCTTTGGCTGGGCACCACGGCGGCGGTATTTCTGGTGATTTATACGGTAGCGCTCGGTCATATCGGTGAAGAATACGCCCTGCAGCGGCGCATCGGCGTCACACTGTTTTTCGCTTTCAGTTACCTTGCCCAATTGCTCTTACTTGGCAGATATCAACAGCTCCTGAAGCAGGGAACCCTGCCTGCGTTGCACAGAATCTATCAGATCAAGATCCTGCTCTGCACCCTCTTGCTGATAGTCGGTCTGGCGCAACCCGCATTCAACGCACTGCATCCGGACCAACCCTACCGGGAAAATATCATTGAGTGGAATTTCGCCCTGTTATTGCATCTGTATTTCATTATTACGTACTTTGCATGGAAATCGACCGGCTTCAACGCGCGGTTCACCACACATACAGGATGATCACGCCCTGGATTTGTCATTCACACCATTCAAGAGATAGCTCCGGATATGGAATGAGCGAAGAAACCCACACTTTTTGATCCTTGAATATTACCGGCGGAACAACCACTATTAGATTGTTCACACCCACACCTTCCGCAACATGCCCCAACAACTAAAAGGAGAGACGCATGAAAACACTTCCATCCCTGTTGATACTCACGCTGTTGTCATTCTCGGCCGGACTGCCGGTCATGGCATCGGACAAGGATGACGACAAGGACACAAGTCAGGATAAACGGCCCTATATGGAAATGGCCAGGGAACACGCTCAAATGAGCGACAATATGATGATGATGCTCAAGCAAACCATGGCCATCCTCAAGGATCTTAACAACGCACCCAGCGATGCAGACAAGGCGCAGCTCGGCAAAATGATCGGCGACCTGGATGCCATGATGAAGCGCCATCATGACATGCGCGAAAAAATGATGGAGCAGTGCCGCAACAACCCCGACTGCATGAAAGGGCCACGCCATCCCGGCGGCATGGGCGGCGAACATTAACGAAGAATAGAGTTTCTACCGGAGTGGTGCCCGCCACTGACATGCTGCACAATCGGGCCGGTCGATACCGGCCCGATTGTTTTCGCGCATGATCATCGCACGAATTCATGAAACATACGGGGCAATTTTGGCCACGCTCACCGATAGGGCCTTTACATCAGACTCCCCCAAAATACGGTCGAGCTTCTCCGCCCGGATCACGGCGATGCGAACGCCGTCTGGCGAAGGGTGGTTGGGTCAACATCGAATGGACGGGGGAGGATATCTTCGTGGACCGGTCGATATCACATTGAACGATGAATATCTGACCTTATCCTATGAGATATGGGCGGGGCTGTTCCTGGCCCTGACGCGCTTTTCGCTGCTCAAGGAGCTGGGCTTTCTCCCCGATGCGGGGCGTTAGTCCGGCTCGGCAACATCAATCAATCATAATTCATGGCAAGCAGATCAGGCCGGGCGGCCAGGCGGGTGATAAATGCGCTGGTTTCGAGATAGGCCGTCTGAATATGGGCACATTTTGTTTGAGCGTCCCGGCTGTGCAGCACCAATCCTAACTGGTTGACCAGGATGACGGCCTGAACATATTCAAGACTGCCCTCCTGAAATTTCGCACCGATTCTGCGGGTCTCCGCGATACCGATTACCGTCCAGAATTTCACATCTCCAAATGCCGTATCATCAGGGCAATTGGACAATGCAAGATACAGCGCATCCTGCGTTCCCTTGAGATGACCCATTTTTAGTTCCGTCGCCAGAGATGTGGTCAGAGTGCTGCATCCCGCACCCAGGATGGCAAGCAATAGCATTGCAGCGATCAAGGTAAAATTGCGTAAATCATTATTCATCTATAGCTCCCCCGTTGGCCTCTAGTTTATCGAAGCCATGGCAGCTGAGTTTAATTTTTCCGCGCGATTTGTGAGCGCC
>MGXL01000118.1:2220-4546 GCA_001801365.1 Gammaproteobacteria bacterium RBG_16_57_12
AAGGCGCGATGAATCAGATTCACGATCCACAGCGGAATCCAGCCGCGCGGGTCGGCATGAAATAACAGCTCGACCCGCGTTTGCCGCTCGGTCACGGGTGTCAGGAGGTAGCGGCTATCCAGCAGAATCGCCCGCACCTTGTCCGGCTGTTCCGGCATCAATGGGCTATCCACCGACTGCATGACATAGGTAACACTGCCATCGCTGTTACGCACCCTGGAGACACGATAAACGAAATCCCGATCCTTCGCCGGCCAGGGCGCCGCATAGTGGTTGTATTGCAGGATCTCGGTGGGAGAATAAGTCTCGAGTCGCTTGGACGATTTAAGATAAGGCACCCAGTCCTTGCGCCGCGCCTCGTCCTCCATGATCTCCATGATATGTTCGAGACCGGCATCGATGACGGTCTGCGCCTTGACCATGATGATACGCTCGTCGAGCGTCTTGTTGATGAACACCTGTATGCCATCGGCGTCCCGGGTCTGTTCCCACTGTTGTTCATCCGCAAGCGCTGCCTGCGCGGACAGAAGATATATCAAGAGGGTCGCACATTTCATGACGCGGCAAACCAACCGGGGCATTGATTGATATGGCGCGCCCGACAGGATTTGAACCTGTGACCTTTGGCTTCGGAAACCAACACTCTATCCAACTGAGCTACGGGCGCGTTGTGCGAAATTATACCACTGATAGCCGGTATCCGGCGCATGCGGCGGCATCAGTGTGGCCGCATAGCATAACCTGTAGCGCCATGCCCGTCCACGCCAGGGTTCAGGCGAGGACGATGGCCAGATATGTCAGGTAAAGAAAACCGTTGAAAATGACGTGCCAGACCTTGATGCCTCCGCGTGAAATCAGCAGCCGCAGCCACAGGGCGCCCAGCAGGGTCAGCACGATGCCGGCGAAGACCTCTTCCCGCGGTTCCCAGGGGGTGAGCATGATGCCGATGGCCGGCAGCAGGGTGCCCTGGAACACCATGGCGCCGGTCAGATTGCCGAAGGCCAGGGTATCCTTGTTGCGCCGCACCCACAGGATGCTGTTGACCTTCTCCGGCAGCTCGGTGGCCACGGGCACGATGATCAGTGCCAGCAGCAGGGCGGAGATGCCGAGGATGCCGGCAGCCTGTTCCACCCCGTGGATAAAGCCCTTGGCCCCCGCCACCAGCAGCACCAGCCCCAGGGCGAGTTGCAGCAGGATCGTGACCATGTTTTGCGGCAGGCCGATGCGGGCCAGAAACATCGGCTCGTCCGCCTCGGTGCCATGGCCCTGCTCGACCAGGGCGGCCGAGGCGCGCAGGGTCAGCATCACGTAAATAAAGTAGATCAGCACCAGGGTCAGGCCGATGCCCAGGCGCACCACCGCCTGCTGATGGGGCACGAACATCGCCACGGCGGCCAGCAGGAAGGCCAGCAGGAAAAAATTCAGGTCGCGGCGCATGCCGGTGATTTCCGGTTTAAAGCTGCCCTGGATGCCGCGCGCCCGGAAGGTGGCGATGGCCAGCAGGCCCATGGCGAGCGTGGCCAGCATCAGCGGCGCGCCCAGGATGGCACCGACGCCGATTTCCTCATTGACGCTGGCATTCTCCGTGCCGGCGAAAATGGCCAGCAGCGGCACCATGGTCTCGGGCAGGGCGGTGCCCACCGCAGCGAACAGCGAACCGGTGGCCCCTTCAGAAATCTTGAGCCGGTCGCCGAGGTGTTCCAGGGCGTTGACGAATACCTCGGAGGCGACCAGGATCACCACCAGCATCGACAACATGAGCATTATCGTCATATCTTTTCCTGAAAAAGTTGAATCATGAATTCCGGGAAATGGGGTCTGAAATATCTGTGCTGATTCTGGCCATGGTGCCCTCGATCCAGGCCTCAGCCTCGGCGTTGATCTGTTGCGCGCTCTTGCCCCGGGTGTCGATCAGCGGCCCGAACACCAGCCTGACCGTGCCGGGGCGTTTGATGAACTGGCGCCTGCCCCAGAACTCGCCGGCATTGTGCGCGATCGGCAGCACCGGATAGCCGCTCTGTTCCGCCAGCACCGCGCCGCCCACGCCATAGCGCTTGCGCTGCCCCGGCGCGACCCGGGTGCCCTCGGGAAAGATGATCACCCACAAGCCCTTCCTGAGACGCTCGATGCCCTGCTCGACGATCTGGCCGATGGCCTTGCGCCCCGCGCCGCGATCGATGGCGATGGGCCGGCACAGGGCCAGGCCCCAGCCGAATACCGGCACCCACAGCAGCTCGCGCTTGAGCACCCAGACCTGCGGCGGCAGCAGCACCTGCATAATCAGGGTCTCCCAGGTGGACTGGTGTTTGCAGAAGACGATCGCGGC
>MGXL01000118.1:4554-5699 GCA_001801365.1 Gammaproteobacteria bacterium RBG_16_57_12
CCAGCCCTCGATCCGGTAATCGATCCCGCAGGTCAGCTTGACCCACCTGATGTTGAACCTGGCCCACTGGCTGATCCAGCCATAGCGGACATGGTAGGGAAACGGGGCCAGCAGCAGGCCGAGAGGCACCACCACGAACAGGGCCAGGATCGAGCCAAAGGTAAAAGCCAGCGAACGCAGAAACAGCATGATCATGCCCGGCCCCGGTCAGCCGTCAGCAAGGCCTCCACGGCGCCGGCCAGATCATCATACACCGGGATGCCCTCCAGCCCCGCGCCCCTGGCGAGGGTGCGCTCGCCCTTGCCGGTGCGCACCAGGATGGGTTTAGCCTGCACCGCCTGGGCGGCCTGTAAGTCGCGCAGGGAATCGCCGATCGCCGGCACACCGCGCAGGTCGATGTGAAAGGTCCGGGCGATCTGATGCATCAGGCCGGGCCTGGGTTTACGGCAATCGCACTGATCCTCTGGCCCGTGCGGGCAGTAAAAAATCCCGGCCAGTTCCGCGCCCTGTTCGGCCAGCGCCTGGCGCAGCCGGGCGTGGATGGCCTCGAGAGTGGCCAGGTCGAAATAGCCGCGCGCGACGCCCGACTGGTTGGTCGCCACGACCACACGGTAACCGGCCTTGCATAGCCGGGTGATGGCCTCGACGCTGCCGGGGATGAAGACGAATTCCTCGACCGACCTGATGTAGTCATCGGAGTCGTAATTGATGACACCGTCACGGTCCAGGATGATCCACTTCATGGCTTACACCAGGATTATTGCAAACGCGAGATATCGGCCACGCGCAGAAACAGGCCTTGCAGCTGGTTGAGTAGGGCAAGACGGTTATGGCGCAGCGCCGTATCCTCCACCATGACCATGACGCTGTCGAAGAACCGGTCCACCACGCCGCGTAGTCCGGCCAGCTTCTGCAGGGCCGGCGCGTAGTCCTGACGCTCCAGCCGGGCCAGCACCTCACCGCGGCAGGCCGCGACGGCCTGGTGCAGGTCCTGTTCGGCGCCTTCCACCAGCAAGGCGCTGTCGACTGTTTCCGGCAGTTTGCCTTCGGCCTGCCTGAGGATGTTGCGGATACGCTTGTTGGCGGCGGCCAGACTGTCGGCCTCGGGCAGCTTGCGGAATTCCATGACAGCACGGATGCGCCGG
>MGXL01000118.1:5726-11667 GCA_001801365.1 Gammaproteobacteria bacterium RBG_16_57_12
GCCAGCACCGCCTCGAACACATCGGCGCCGACGTGCTGGTCGTGATAATAACCGCGCAGACGTTCCATCATATAATCGAAGACCTGTTGCACCACACCCTTTACGCCGAGATTGTCGCCGTACAGATCGGCGGCATGGCGCAATAAGGCCTGGAGATCCAGCTCCAGCCGATTCTCGATCAGGATGCGCAGCACCCCGAGGGCGGCACGGCGCAGAGCAAACGGATCCTTCTCGCCGCTGGGCGGCTGACCGATGCCGAAGATGCCGACCAGGGTATCCAGCCGGTCGGCGATGGCGAGCGCCTGGCCGGTCAGCGTGGCCGGGAGCCGGTCACCCGCAAAACGCGGCAGGTATTGCTCATTCATGGCGCGGGCCACCTCGCCAGGCTCGCCGTCATGCCGGGCATAATACTCGCCCATGATGCCCTGCAATTCCGGGAATTCGTTGACCATGGCCGTCATCAGATCGCACTTGCCAAGCTCGGCGGCACGCGCGGCGTTCCCGGCATCGCCCCCCATGAGGGTGGCGATGTGCGGCGCCAGTTTCATCAGGCGCTGCACCTTGTCATACAGCGTGCCCAGCCGGTTCTGAAACACCACCCCCTGCAGGCTGGGCAGATGACTGGCCAGCGATTGTTTACGATCCTGATTCCAGAAGAAATCGGCGTCACTCAGCCGCGGCCGCACCACGCGCTCGTTGCCGGCGCGCACCACGGCGGGATTGCTGCTGACGATATTGCTGACGGTGATGAAGTGCGGCAGCAGCCGGCCGTCCTGATCCACCACGTGAAAATATTTCTGATTGCTCTTCATGGTGCTGATCAGGGCCTCGGGCGGCACCTCCAGAAAGCGGGGCTCGAAGTCGCCCACCACCACCTGCGGCCATTCGACCATGGCGGTAACTTCATCGAGCAGGTCTTCATCAATCACGGCCTTGCCGCCCAGGCCAGCGGCGGCCTCCAGCACCTGGCCGCGCACCGCCTCACGGCGCACGGCAAAATCGGCGATGACATAACCCTCGCTCTCCAGCAGCGGGGCATAGGTGGCCGGGTCGGCGATATACAGGGGGGCCGGGCGATGAAAGCGATGTCCGCGGGTCTCGCGGCCGGTACGCACGGCCAGAATCTCGGCATCGACCACGGCATCACCGAACAGCAGCACCACCCAGTGCACCGGGCGCACAAACTCCGCGCTCAGGGCGCCCCAGCGCATGCGTTTGGGGATCGGCAGTTGCTCCAACGCCGCCTGCACGATGCCCGGCAGCAAGGCAGGGGTGGAGACGCCCTGTTGCGAGCTGCGATAGACCAGCCAGGAACCCTTGGCCTCGGTCGCGGTAGCGAGATCTTCCACGGCAACGCCGCAGGAACGCGCGAAACCCTGCGCGGCGGGGGTGGGATTGCCGTCTTCATCAAAGGCGGCGGTGATCGCCGGGCCGCGGCGTTCCACCTGTTTATCCGGTTGCGCCACCGCCAGCTGGCGCACCCACACCGCCAGGCGGCGCGGGGTGGCGTAGCAGTGGACATCACCGAAATGCAGATCGGCCTTACGCAGGCCGTCCACCACGCCGGCGGCAAAGGCGTCCCTCAGGCGCTTGAGGGCCTTGGGCGGCAGCTCTTCGGTGCCGATCTCCACCAGCAGATCGCGGCGCGGGGTCATTGGGCCGGCTCCTGCAACATCGGAAAGCCCAGGGCGGCGCGCCGCTCGTAATAGGCCTGCGCCACGGCGCGCGCCAGATGACGCACCCGGCCGATGAAACGCGCGCGCTCGGTGACCGAAATGGCATGGCGGGCATCGAGCAGGTTGAAGGTGTGCGAGGCCTTGAGCACCATTTCATAGGCCGGCAGGGGCAGCCCGGCCTCGATCAGCTGCTGGCTTGCGCGCTCGCAGGTATCGAACCAGTTGAACAGTGCAGCCACATCGGCCTTCTCGAAATTGTAGGTGGACATCTCCACCTCGTTCTGATGATAGACATCGCCATAGGTGACCTTGCCGTGCGGGCCGTTCTGCCAGACCAGATCATAGACGCTCTGCACACCCTGCAGATACATGGCGAGACGCTCCAGGCCGTAGGTGATCTCGCCGCTGACCGGTGCGCAGTCCAGACCACCCACCTGCTGGAAATAGGTGAACTGCGTCACCTCCATGCCATTGAGCCATACCTCCCAGCCCAGCCCCCAGGCGCCCAGGGTGGGCGATTCCCAGTTGTCCTCGACAAAGCGGATATCGTGCTCGAGGGGATCGAAGCCGAGCATGCGCAGGGAATCGAGATACAGCTCCTGGATGTTCAGCGGCGAGGGCTTGAGGATGACCTGGAACTGGTAATAGTGCTGCAGGCGGTTGGGATTCTCGCCATAGCGCCCGTCGGTGGGACGGCGCGAAGGCTGCACATATGCGGCGCGCCACGGCTCGGGGCCGATGGCGCGCAAAAAGGTGGCCGGATGGAAGGTGCCCGCGCCCACTTCCATGTCATAGGGCTGCAGCAGGGCGCAGCCCTGCGCGGCCCAGAACTCCTGCAATGCCAGGATCAAGCCCTGAAAGGTGGAAACATCGCGGGATGGCGTGTGCCTTGGTGCCGTCACTCTGAAAATCCTTTGCTTAACTGTCGCCTGGAGGGACGTAGTATACCGGACCAAAGACCTGTTTGATAAGGTATCTCAACGAAGTCGGAGGGGCACAGAAACAATAAGGGGGATGCAAGCATCCCCCTTATGTGTAGCGTTTGAGCGGAACCGTTTACTTGGCAGCGTCTTTCAGACCCTTCAGGGCCAGGATCTTGACTACATTGGTAGCCGGCTTGGCCTTGAACATGGTTTCCAGGCCAGTAAAGGGATTGATACCCTTGCGTGCCTTCTTGGCCGGTCTGCGAACGACCTTGACCTTCAGGACACCCGGCAGGGTGAAGGTCTGGGCGCCGTTCTTGTTGACATGCCCTTCGATCACTGAACCCAGCTCGGCGATCACCGAGGAAACATCCTTCTTGGATACGCTGGTGTTGTCAGAGATATGCGCCACCAGCTGTGATTTGGTATAGGCACTCTTGATTACAGATGATTTTTTTACAGTTGCTTTTTTAGCCGTGGTTTTTGCGGTAGTCTTTTTGGTTGCAGCTTTCTTCTTTGTCGCCATGTAAGGCCCTCCTCAGTAACAAACCGGATGTGTTGAATTTGTCTTTTACTGCTCAAGAAACATGCACAGTAAACCCGCATTTATACAGGCTGTCAACTATTTCATTATATCAACCCGCTCCCGGCGCAATGCTGCGCAGAGCCTGTATATACAGGGCCCCGCCGCCAGTTCGCCTCCTCGCCACGATACCTGCGCCAGTCAAATCACGCGCCCAGTGAGGCTTGCAATAAGCGCACCAACAGCCCGGCACAGATGGAGCAGGATATCGCGGAGCATGGCGCGCACCCCTGTTTTTCAGGGCTTTAGCCCGCTGTCAGCCGCTCATAGATTTTATATCCGGCCACATACATGCCCAGCGCCGCGCCCAGACTGCTGAATAAAAATACCAGCAGGGTGCGCGTCACGCGGTTACGCCACCAGCCTTTCAGATGGGCCGCCGTGGTGCGCAACCGAGTGAAGTCCTCAACGGTGGGTTTGCGAAAATACATTTCGATCGCGGCGGTCACCATGCCGACCCCGACCGCCGGATTCAGCGTGGTCAATGGTGCTGCCAGAAAGGCGCCAAGCACCGTGACTGGATGGCCGCCGGCGATTAATGTGCCCACTGCGGCCAATCCTCCGCTGATCACGATCCAGTCGATCACCATGGACCAGCCGATCTGGCTGCTCTGAGAAAAACCGAGCGCAAAGCCTGCCAGAATCAGCGCCACGATCAGCCAGGGGATCAGCTTCACCCAGCGGCTTGCCCGTGGGATGGCATCCAGCTCGCGGATAATCTCCTGTGGCGGTTTTTCCGGCGACTGCTCCAGATAGCGCTGCATGCCGCGCAGATGGCCGGCGCCGATCACCGCCAGTACATGCCGATGCCCGTCCTGTGCCACGCTGTCCTGCAGGCGCGCCGTCATATAGCGGTCGCGCTCATCAATCAACGGCACATACAGCTCCTGTTGCTGCTCGGCAAACTGCGCGAAGGTGGTCTCCAGCATATCCCCTTCCTTGAGCTGCTCGATCTGCGCCTCGGTGATCTGCTCCCGCGATACCAGGCTGGCCAGCAGGCCGCCCAGCAGGTTGTAACGCCGCCACCAGGGAATATTGCGGTAGATGCGCCGCAGGGTGATGCCCAGCTCCCGGTCGATCAGGATCACCGGCAAGCCGCGGTGGGCCGCCGCCTGCAATGCGGCGCGCATCTCGGCACCGGGCTCGATGCCAAACTGATCGGCCAGGCGCTGCTGAAAGGCGCTCAAGGCCAGGCTGGCGGCCACCATGGCGGCCTTGCCCTCCCTGATGACGCGGAACAGATCCATCCTGGCCAGGGCATCGGGATTGACGATGGCGTGGTGACGGCTGGGGCAGAGCTCCACCGCCACAGCATCGTACTCGCCGCTGGCCAGCAACTGCTCCACCTGTTCGGCGCTGGCGCGCGAGACATGGGCCGTGCCCAGCAGGGTGATGTCGGCATCGCCCTGGCGTACGGTTACCATGGGGCCTGATTGAGATGAAGAGAGTGGAATTACGGCATGCTCTGATGTCATCGCGGGATCATATCACCGAATGACTAAAATACCGCCCGGTATCCGGTATTCAGATAATAAGTGGTGGTCTCGTCAGTGACGCCATTCTGTTCCTCGGTAATCCATTCCCCGCGGGCCTCCAGCTCCAGACTGACATTGTTATTAAGGCGATAGATCAATCTGCACGAGGGTACGACACCGCGTTTCTCACCTGAGCCATTGGTATTGGTCTGTAAATTGAGATTCATTTTTGGATTGATCAAGAGCTTTTCGGTAAATGAATAACGTGTATTGATACTGAAGCCGCTTGATTCGCTGGCACTGGCATCAGAATAACGCAACCCCAGTATATTGCTGTCACCTGTCTTGAAAAGATATTGGCCAGCAACTGGGCGGAATAATAATATTCTTGCCCGTCCCGTTGGTTGCCTCACCCTCGCTGCCGGCAAAGGCCTGACCGAGGTCATGCAGGCACTGCTCCGGCGCAAGATTGCCATCGACAATCAGGATCATGACGGACGCACCGCCTTATGGCACGCCGCCAACAGTGGCAATATGGCCGCAAGCGAATTACTGCTAAACCAACAGGCCAAACCGGACATCAAGGATCAAAGCGGTCAGACACCCCTCACCCGCGCCACCCTGCAGGGACACAGAGACGTGGTCAATCTCTTGATTCAGCATCAGGCCGATATCAACAGCATCAGCGATCATGGCAACACGCCGTTAATGCTGGCGGCGGCGAGCGGCAATATCGCCATTACGCGCGCCCTGCTCGATGCGGGAGCAAAAATGGATGCCGTCAACGACCAGGGAAATACCGCCCTGGCGCAAGCCGTCCTGGCCGGTTCTCTCGAGGCCACCCGGTTGCTATTGACCCGCGGCGCCAACCCCAACATCAGGAACAAGGTCGGCGACCAGGCCCTGGGATTGGCGAAGTCCACCGGGCGCAACGATATCGCCGAGTTGGTCAAGGAATCCGGCCACAAGCGCAAGGGTCTGTTCGGCCTGTTCTGAGCCAGACCGCGCGCGGTATCGTGCCAGGTATCGCAGTCCGCCGGTTTCATTGCCGCGCCAGGTACATCCATACACTCATTACTGTATCGCTTATGTTCAAGGTCAGAATTCGTAACGGACCTGGAGATATACGTTATCGTCGCGCGCAAGCTGCCCGAACTGTCCCCATGGCTTGCCGCCGAAGAAATTGGCGCCGACCGCGCCCCACACCTGATCGCTGAAACTGTAGCGCAACTCCGGATTCACGAAGTGGTCGCCGTTAGTAACGTTGTACGAGGTATAGGCGGA
>MGXL01000118.1:11699-15473 GCA_001801365.1 Gammaproteobacteria bacterium RBG_16_57_12
TCAAACGCGCCGTGACGGTGTGGCTCCAGCGTTCGTCGACTGGAAATCCTGCGGGCAGCGCGGCGCAGTAGGCGCCGTAGTCGTGCATGTATTCAGTGTAGTACTGGAAGCCGAGCGAGAGATCTTCGACGGGCTGGATCTGGTAACCGGCGAGCAGGCGCGACTGCGAATTGGGCACAGTGAAATCATTGCCTGAGCGGTCTTCACGCGCGTCGTAGTAGGCCCCTTCCAGGCTCAGTACTCCTGCACCCGCCCGACCGGACACGCTGGCGCCGTAGACCGCGAGCCGGGGATAGAACCAGGTGATGCGTGTCGGTGCCGCGATGCTGTCCGGCCGCAGCGCGGGCGTGCGCTGGAAACCGTGATACAGGTAGAGCGCCGCGTCGTAACCGGCGATGTCGCGGTAGATGCGCAACCCCGCCTCGCCCCGATCCGGCGTGACGGTCTCGCGATCGGTGACCGCCGGCATGGGATCGAAAACATGGAAGCGACGCGCGTCCGGGATAATGCCCGCGCGGAAATCCGGTGCCACCACCAGCTCGAATGAACCGAACGGCGGATAGACACCGATCTTCACTGCGTCCACGCCGCGCTTGAGATACTCCAGCGGGCGTCCGGCGAACAGCGCCTCGTGGTCCTTTGGGAACACGTCGTTCACGAATACCAGATCGCCCAGCCCCCAGGTGATGATCTGCCGGCCGGCGCGCATGTCCCACTTGCCGCCCGTGTAATCGACATAGCCCTCGCGCAGCTCGGATTGATCCTCGCGGCCGAGATGGTCATAGGCGAGGTCACCCTTGGCCAGCAGGCGCCAGGCGTTGCCGGTGGCGTCGAGCTTGAGCTGGGCTCGCTCCTCCAGCCACTTGTCATGGCGGCCATCAGGATTTGGCGCCACGGTGTTGAAGGCCGTGTTCTGCTGCAAAAAGCCCGAAAGCGCGACCTCCGCCCGCGCCGCGAGCGGCATCAGAAACAGGACTGCGCAGAACGCGGGCGAAAGCCGCATCAATCAACCCACTTGCGTGGCGGCTGGCGCAGGAAGCGCTCCGAGAACAGGTTGTCCTCGATACCCAGATCATAGTCGGCCTTGAGATAGACGACTTCGGTACGGTGGCCGGTCTGTAGGTTCTGCATGGTGCGCTTGATCACTGTGGGAAAGACTTTCACGTCCGCAACTTCGTCGGCGGTGAACTGTTTGTAGGCGACGCCCTTCCGGTCGTACTGTTCTTCCTTGAGCGGCAGGAAATTGGCCTTGTCCACCCACGTCACCTTGTGGCCGAAGTCGGCATCCGTGTCTTTCGGTGTGCTCTTCACCACATAGCAGTCGCGATCGCCCAGCTTCTCCTCGCGTTCGATGACGTAGGTATCTTCCTCGATGTCGCGGCCGGAGACATCTTCATAGGTGAAATCCGAGCCGACGAAGCTGGAGCGTTTGTCCTGCGCGGCGATGCGCTTGACCATGTTGATCGCGGGAATGAACATCCAGCGGTCGTCGTCCCTGGCCGGATATTTGTAGATCATGAAGGTCATGTCCTTCACGTCGGCCGGACGGAAGAAATAGATGAAGTACTTCTGCTCGCCGCCCGGCTCACCCGCGTTCTGGCGCAGCATGGTCAGCTCGCGCACCCGTTCTTTCCCGTCTTTGTTGATGAGCTTCATGACCACCCGCGCCTTGAAGTCCTTGCCCGGATACAGAAAGGCGGCCTGAGATTTTCTCATGATCTCCTCCGGCGCAAGGGCGTGGGCGAGGCCGGAGAAATTCAGCGTTACCACGGACAAAAGTGCGTATAGAGCCTTTTTCATCTCAACCCTCCTTCTTCAAATATCGATGCCCGAGAAACCGCGTTGCGGCGGGCAACAGGAGCAAGGTCACCGCCGCGGCAACGATCATCAGTGTCGCGAAGAACGTCCCCACCGTGACATAGGGGGTCAGTGACGACAGCAGCAGCGGAGAAAAGCCGACGGCGATCACCGCCGTCATCCTGAAACTGGCCAGGGCGGGCTCCTGGAAAAAGAGCCTGTTCGCCTCCTCCAGGCTGCCGCTGATCCGGTAGAGGTGCTGCATCCTGTGAAAGAAGTGGATGGCCAGGTCGTCCCCGAGCCCGAGGGCAAGGGCGGAGCAGACGGCGATCGGCATGTCGTATTCCTTGCCGGCCAGCCCCAGCAGACCGTACGAGACGACAATGGAAATGGTGATGGGAAGCATGGCCAGTATCCCGCCGACCAGAGATCTTAGCTGCAGCGCGATCAAAATGAAGACCAGCAGGAAGCTGTCGAGCACCGCATAGAGCATCCCCTCCACCATGATCATCTGCCAGACTTTGTTGATATACGTCAGCCCGGACCACTGGATTGTTATCCCGTCGGGGGGAGGGCTAACTTTCATGAAGGAGGCCGCCCGCTCTTCCACCTGGGTCATCTGGCGGTTGTCACCGCCCTTCATCTGCACCCAGATATTGGCCTTCCTCCCGTCGATGTCGAGGAAGTTATCCAGATCGTCCGGGTCTCCCGAGGTCTGGAAGAGGAAAAGCATCTGCCCGATGGCGTCGCGGTCTTGCGGGACGGCATCGTAAACCGGATCCTCATCGTGCAAGACGAAGTTGATTCTCTTCACGATGTCCGCCACGGACGAGGTCTTGCCGACGAGGGGGTCGCCCTCAAGATGTTGCTGCAGCCGGTCCATGTAAGCCATCACCTGCGGCTGCTTGATGACCTCCGGCTCATCCCCCTCCACGATCAGATAGGCCATATAGGTGCCGCCGAAAAGTTCGTTCATCATGGCATCCGCCTGCCGCAGGGGATGCCCTTCCTTGAACCACCGCACGGGGTTGTCGTTCACCTGCAGCAGGCTGATGCCGTAAATCCCCAGGAGTAAGAGGGCGATGAAGCCTGCGACCACTGCGCGACTCCTGGTCCAGGAAAATTCGCCAATGGTCTTTAGTATTCGCATCTGCCAGAGGTGTCCCCGCGTGCGGGAAAAGGCCTTCAGAAACCGTTCCTCCCTGGTCAGCATGATGGTGGCGGGAACTATCGTCATGGAAAACAGCCAGGCAACCGCAATCCCGAAGGCTGTAAACAAGCCGAACACCTTCACCGGCGGTATGTCCGTCAAGGCGAGGGAGGCAAAGCCCACGGCGGTGGTGAGGGGTGCAAGAAACGAAGGGATGTACAGCTCCTCCATGACAGCCAGCAAGGTCTTGCGTTTGTCCCGGATGACCGGGTAGCGGTCGGCAAATTCACTCAGGATATGGACATCGTTCAGAATGGCAATGGGCATGAGGAAGATGGGGATCATGGAACTCATGATGTGCACCGGGTATCCCATCCCGATGAGAGCCCCCATGGCCCAGATGATGCTGAACATGGCATCCATCATGGGGATGAAGACGAATCCCAGCTTGCGCAGCGTTAAATAGAGCAGCAGCATGATCCCCAGGCCTGCCATGGGGGCGGCAACCGCCATTTGCTTGAACATCTCATAACCGAAGGTGTCTTCGGCAATGGGCAGACCGGCCAGGTAATAGCGCTGGCCGGGGAGCAGCTCGCGCGTGACGATCGCTTCCACCTCCTGCCCTATCCGGTAACTCATGTCCTTCTTCCGGATGGGGATGTAGATGGCGGTCGCCCTGCCGTCATTGGAGACTATCTTTTCATTGAGGAAGGGATTCCCCGCAATATCGCTGCGTAGGCCATCCATCTCCTCCGCTGTCACGGGTATGGTCTGAAGGGCGGGCCTGATCTCGAGAGTTCCCTCCCTCACTTTGATATTGTCGGTGG
>MGXL01000118.1:15856-16073 GCA_001801365.1 Gammaproteobacteria bacterium RBG_16_57_12
GACTCGGGCCGCGCATCCGCACCTGCGGTGTCGGCTCGGCGTAGAAGTTGCCCTTGCCGATGCCGGCGCGGGCATTGCCGGTCTCGATGAAGCACAGGCCTTCGCCGGTGAATTGGCGCGGCGCGCCCCGGCCGGTCCAGGCATGGGCGATGTTGTGTGCGACGACCTCGGCCTGGCCGTGGGCGAACACACCGGCCTTGGGCAGCGGCCGGCCCAT
>MGXL01000118.1:16212-18330 GCA_001801365.1 Gammaproteobacteria bacterium RBG_16_57_12
TGCGGCGGCACGTAGATCAGCAGATCGAATTCCGCCGCGGCGCCATTGGCGAAGGCGATGCGGCGCGCCTGCGCGTCGATGTCCCTGACCTGATGTTCGGGACGGTAGGCGACACCGCGCGCCTCGATCATGCCGCGCACCGCGGCACCGATCTCGGGGCCGGCGACAAACATCGGCCGGGGCTCGGCGGCGAAAAACTCGATGCTTGCCTGGTCGCGCAGGCCGTGCTGGCGCAGATGGGCATCGATCAACATCGCCGCCTCGTAGGGTGCCGCCGGGCACTTGTACGCGGGCGCGGCGGTGAGGATGACGATGCGCCCGCCCTGGAATCTTGTGAGCGCGTCGCGGATGGCGCTCGCGCCTTCCAGCGTGTAGAGGTTCATCCCGGCCTCCACGAGCCCGGGAATCGTTCCGGGCGCGTAATCAGCGCCGAGCGCAACGATCAGCGCGTCGGCGGCAATGGTCTTTCCGTCGATCTGCGCCTCGCGACGCGAAGGATCGATCCGGGTCACCGTGCCGCGAAGCATTTCCACGCCCTGGTTGGCCAGCCGGTCCAGGGGGCGAGTGAAATCTGCAGGCTTGCGTTCACCCGTCATCAGCCATAACAGCGATGGTTGAAACACGTGCTGCGCGGCGCGATCGACGGCAATCACGCGGTCGGCGGCGGGCAGGAGCTTGCGCAGCGTCTGGGCGGCGACGATGCCGCCGATGCCTGCGCCCAGAATCAATGCGGTGCGGCTCATGGCATACTCTCAGAAGGTGATGACCTTGTCCGCCCACTGGGTCCAACCCGCGAGCAACTCCATGCTGCCGCGCGGCACACCTATGATCAGTTCCCCGGCCGATATCCCGCGCGCGTCGATGCACGTGCCGCATACGCCGACCTCGCCGCCGGCGCAGACGACCATGCCGAGCATGTCGCCGGCGTTGTAATAGCCTTGAGGCACCTTCTGACCGGCCTTGGCGCAGGCGACCGCATCGCCGATCAAAAAGACCTTCACCTCCTCGGAGCCGGTCTTGAGCAACTGGCGGGCAAGCCGCAGAGCGTTGTAACTCCGCTCCGTGCCGTAGGGTGGATCATTGAGGATGAACAGGGTTTTCATGGTTGGATTACCTCCTTACACTGGACGAAATGAATTCGTAGCGCCTGGTTGGAGCAACGATCTTGCGCATGACGCTCTGCCTGAGAACAAGCGTTTCTGTTTAGCCGGCCAGGCCAGTTTCCACCGGCAAACCGGCCGCCTGCCACTCGACCACGCCGTCGGCGATTTTTCGCACACGAAAGCCGCGTTGCGCGAGCAGTTTTACCGCTTCATCGGACATCAGGCAGTAGGGTCCACGGCAATAGGCGACGATCTCCTTGCCGGGCGGAAGTTCATTCAGCCGCTGTTCAATCTCGGCCAAAGGCATCGACCGGGCGAACGGAAGGTGGGCTGCTTGATACTCGGCATACGGGCGCACGTCGATGACGATGATCTCCCCGCGCTGGGCCTTATCAAGCAAGTCCTGGCGTCCCACGGACGCGAGCTGCGCCGGGTCGGAGACCATGCGCTCCAGCGCCAACTTCAGTTCTAGCAGATGCGCCTCGGCGACCTGCCGCAACGTCACCCACAGCGAAGCCACGTCAGACCCGCTCAGGCGATACACCACATATTTACCCTCCCGTCTGGACTCGACGAGGCGCGCTTCCTTCAGCGCCTTCAGATGGGCGCTGGCGAGCTTCATGTCCACAGACAGTTCACCGGCCAGAACTTCGACCGACTTCTCCCCTTGCGCAACCAGTCCCAGCAATTCGAGCCGCTTCGGGCTCGACACCGCCTTACCGATGCGGGCAACTTGTTCGTAGAGCAGATCTTTCAGTGAGCGGTTATCCATACTGACAATCTAATGACCGTTAGAATATTTGTCAATAAATCTCAGCATCGGTAATTCATGCGCCAGGATAACTGCGCCCATGGCACTCATCCGATGGAACTATGTCCCTTGGAGGAGAAAATGGCGCGGAGGGGGAAATGTGGCCAAAAGCGGCCCCGATGCTCAGATAATTAACCCGCCTATTTCATGAAGGATTCGGGGAACAAGGCAAATCGGGTGGTCACGCGGGGCTGAGGAAAGAAA
>MGXL01000119.1:0-6790 GCA_001801365.1 Gammaproteobacteria bacterium RBG_16_57_12
ACATTGACCGTGCCGCCGCCCACCGTGCCCAGCCCCAGCAAACCCACATTCACCTGACTCACTGTCAATCTCCTTGCAATTTAGGGAGTTGGAAATTACTAAATTACCATTTGTTTCTTTGAGGCCGTAGGGTGGATAAGCGTAGCGCATCCACCATCACCGGCGATTGGTGGATGCGCTACGCTTATCCACCCTACAACTCGGCCGGCCCTACTGAAATAGGCTCTTAGAGCAGCCCGTCGTTGCGAAACATGTCGCGGATACCGCGAATCGCCTGACGGGTGCGGTGTTCATTTTCGATCAGACCGAAGCGCACATGGCTGTCGCCATAGGAACCGAAACCGACACCCGGCGATACGGCAACCTTGGCGTCTTCCAGCAATTTCTTGGCGAACTCCAGCGAGCCGAGATGGCGATAGGGTTCGGGGATCGGCGCCCAGACAAACATGGTGGCCTTGGGCCGCTCCACCTGCCAGCCGATGGAATTCAGGCCGTCGCACAAGACATTGCGGCGCCGGCGATAGCGTTCGGCGATTTCCTTGACACATTCCTGCGGGCCTTCCAGCGCGGTGATCGCCGCGATCTGCACCGGCGTGAACATGCCATAGTCCAGATACGACTTGATGCGGCCGAGCGCCGCCACCAGGGTGCGGTTACCGCACATGAAGCCGACGCGCCAGCCCGGCATGTTGTAACTCTTGGACAAGGTGAAAAATTCCACCGCCACCTCCTCCGCGCCCGGCACCTGCAGGATCGACGGGGCCACATAACCGTCAAACACGATATCGGTATAGGCCAGATCATGCACCACCCAGATCTGATATTCGCGGGCGATGGCGACCACCTTCTCGAAAAACTCCAGCTCCACGCACTGGGTGGTGGGATTGCCGGGGAAATTCAGCACCAGCATCTTGGGCCGGGGCCAGGAATCCTTGATGGCCTTTTCCAGCTCATCAAAGAAATTCACGCCCGGCACCAGGGGTACGTGGCGGATATCCGCCCCGGCGATGACAAAGCCATAGGGATGGATCGGATAGGATGGATTGGGCACCAGCGCCGCATCCCCCGGCCCCATGGTCGCCAGGGCCAGATGGGCCAGGCCCTCCTTGGAACCGATGGTCACAATGGCCTGGGTATCGGGGTCCAGGTCGACGTTAAAACGTTTCTTGTACCAGCCACAGATCGCCCGGCGCAGCCGCGGGATGCCTTTGGATACGGAATAGCGATGGGTGTTGCCACGCTGCGCGGCCTCCACCAGCTTGTCGACGATATGCTTGGGGGTGGGCTTGTCGGGATTCCCCATGCCGAAATCAATAATATCATCGCCGCGCGCGCGGGCTTTAGCCTTAAGCTCGGTGACGATATTAAAAACGTAGGGAGGTAAACGTTTAATTCTCTGAAATTCTTCTATCAAGGCGGCCGCCCCAAGTAATGCCAAAATGAATGCCGTGCTGGCTGAGTAAAGCGAGAAATTCTACCATTTTCAGCGGTGATTACGACAGGTATTCGTGTTATGTTTTATCATCTGTGATCAGACAAGTACGCCATGCAAGTTAACCAGGACTACAATCCGCGCGCCTATATGGTCCGCGCCGTGACGCCCGGACAGGTCGTCATCAGCCATCCGCTGGGCAGTGACCGTCCCGCCGCTGGCGGGCTGGCCGCATCCGCGCTGGAGACGCTCACCGCCAGCCTGGTGATCCTGCCGGATCGGCTGATCCGGGACTGGAATCCGCGCGATTTCGCCGCGCTGCAGCGGCAGCACTTCGAATTCCTGGCGACGCTCGAGGTGGAGGTGGTGTTGCTCGGCACCGGGGAGAAGCAGCATTTCCCGTCCGGCGAGCTGACCGGGATGCTGGCCTCGCGTGGGATCGGTATTGAGGTGATGAACACCGCGGCGGCCTGCCGCACTTATAATTTTCTGATCTGTGAAGGCCGGCGGGTGGCAGCGGCGTTGTTGATCGAGGGAAACGGGCAGTAGACGTTACTTGAACAGATTTTCCACGGAGAAACCGTCGCGGATCATCAGTTCGCGCAGTCGTTTGAGCGCCTCGAGCTGTATCTGGCGCACCCGCTCGCGGGTGACGCCCAGTTCGGCGCCGACATCTTCCAGGGTATAGACGTCATGGCCGTTCAGGCCGAAGCGGCGCTCGACCACCTCACGCTGTTTGCTGTTGAGCTGATTCACCCAGGCACTGATGAAATTACGCACATCCGCGTCCTGCAACAGCATTGCCGGATCGAGATTGTAATCATCGGGTATGGCATCCAGAATCGAGCGATCGCTGTCACGCCCCAGGGGCACATCCACCGAGGTCACACGCTCATTGAGCTTGAGCAGGCGCTCCACTTCCTCGATCGGTTTGTCCAGGAGTTCGGCGATCTCTTCCGGACGCGGCTCATGATCCAGCACCTGGGTCAGTTGCCGGGCGGCGCGCAAATAGGCATTGATTTCCTTGAGCACATGAATAGGGAGACGGATGGTGCGGGTCTGATTCATGATGCCACGCTCGATGGTCTGACGGATCCACCAGGTCGCATAGGTCGAAAAGCGGAAGCCGCGCTCGGGATCGAATTTCTCCACCGCCCTGATCAGCCCCAGATTGCCTTCTTCCACCAGGTCCAGCAGGGCCAGACCACGATTCATGTAACGGCGCGAGATCTTGACCACCAGGCGCAGATTGCTCTCGATCATGCGCTTGCGCGCGGCCTCATCGCCCTTCTGGGCCAGACGGGAAAAGTGGACTTCCTCTTCGGCGGACAGCAGCGGCGAAAAACCGATCTCGCTTAAATACAGCCGGGTCGCATCCATTTCGCCATTGGGAAACTCACCGGAGCTGTATTCAATCGGGTCTTCTGTCTTTTCAACATCATCCGGCTCGGTCTCGGCCAGACCCAGGTCGCCCAGCACCAGCGACTCGTCTTCATCGGGCAACTCTTCCGGCTCCAGATGAGGATCGAGGTTTTTGTCATTTTCATTTTCTGGCTCAGCCATAACTACCACTCTCACACTGCTTAACCACTGGCCGCCTTGGCGAAACAGGCTGCTAAAGTTTGGGAAGATACTTCATGGGGTCGACCGGTTTGCCATCGCGGCGTATCTGAAAATGCAGATGGGGAAAGGTGGTACCGCTGTCACCCATTCTGGCGATCATCTGCCCCGGCTTTACATTCTCCCCTTCCTTCACCAATATCTCATGATTATGGGCATAGGCACTGAGATAGCTCTGGCTGTGTTTGATGATGATCAGCTCCCCATAACCGACAATACCATGCCCACGGTATGCCACGCGCCCCGCCGCCGCCGAATAAACAGGCTGCCCGAGCTTGCCGCCAATATCAAGCCCCTTTTTCATGGATTGTTCATTTGTGAAACGATTCACGATTTTTCCGCTGGCCGGCCATGACCATATGATCGTTTTCTCGGTCTCGGTGTCTTCGATTGCGGTTGCTGTCTTATCCGTAACCGATGTGTGCGGTCTGGCAGTATTCACTGGCGCCGTCACAGCAACGCCCGGCGGCCCCTCCACATCCGGTGCAACCCGCAAACGTTGTCCGGAGGTGACCGCATACGGCGCCCTGATGCCGTTCCATGCGGCGATATCCTTAAAGTCGTATCCGTAGATCCAGCTGATGGAGTATAGAGTCTCGCCGGGCTCAACTTTATGGTAGACATGGGCGCCGCAGCCACTCAGCAACACACTGGCCAGCATCGCCAGCTCCATCAAATGCCTGCGTATCGCCTTCATGGATTATGCAGGTTAACCGGCCCCACCCAGCATGGGCACGAAACTGACCTTTTCCATAACCTCCCGGTCATGGCCCGTTTCCGTACGGGTGATGCGTAACAATTCCTGATCTCCCCGCGGACCGACCGGAATCACCAGGCGCCCGCCCACGGCCAACTGCTGCAGCAGGGCATCGGGCACCTCCATAGGCGCGGCCGTCGCCAGGATTCCATCATACTCCCCATGTTCCGGCCATCCCCAGCTGCCATCGCTGTGTTTGAAACGGACGTTCTGGATATGCAGTTCTCGCAGACGCTGGCGGGCGCCCTGCAGCAGCGCCATGATGCGCTCGACGGTGTACACCTCCTTGACCAGGCGGGCCAGGATGGCGGTTTGGTAACCACAGCCGGTGCCGATTTCCAGAACCCTGGCCAGCGGCCCGGCCTCCAGCAATACCTCGGTCATGCGGGCCACGATATAAGGCTGGGAAATGGTCTGGCCGTGGCCGATAGGGAGCGCGGTGTCCTCATAGGCGCGACTGGCCAGGGCCTCATCGACAAAGATATGACGCGGCATGGCCCGCACGACTTCCAGCACCTCGTTGTTGACAATGCCGGCCTCACGCAGGCGCGCCACCAGACGATCGCGGGTGCGTTGCGACGTCATACCGATACCCAGCATCGTGGGTTTCATGTCGGCGGCACTCCCTTGACCCAGTGTTTGAGATCATCCAGCGCCTGGTAGCGGGTCAGATCGATGTGCAGGGGTGTGATGGACACGCGGCCATGATTGATGGCATAAAAGTCGGTGCCCGGTCCGGCATCCTGCTCCGCTCCCGCCGGGCCGATCCAGAAGATCTCGCGCCCGCGCGGATCCGTCTCCTTCACCACGCCTTCCGATTTATGCCGCCGGCCCAGCCGGGTCACTTCAAAACCAGCCAGGCGCTCGAGGGGCAGGTCCGGCACATTCACGTTGAGTATGGTATCCGGTGGCAAACGATGCTGTTGCAGGTGTTGCAGCAGCCGTTGCACCACGGCACAGGCAGTGGCGTAATGCTCCAGCCGGGTACCGGCCAGCGATATGGCCATTGCCGGCAAGCCGAGGAAGCGCCCCTCCATGGCCGCCGCCACCGTCCCCGAATAAATCACATCGTCGCCCATATTGGCCCCGGAATTGATCCCCGAGATCACGATATCCGGCTCATAACCCAGCAACCCGGTCACCGCCAGATGCACGCAGTCGGTGGGGGTGCCATTGACGCTATAGACATTCTCGGCCAGCCGGGTGGCGCGTAGCGGCCTGTCCAGGGTCAGGGAGTTGCTGGCGCCACTGCGGTCACGGTCAGGCGCCACGATGCAGATCTCGGCCAGGGTGGACAGGCTGTCCGCCAGGCCGGTCAGCCCGGGGGCGCGTACACCATCATCATTACTCAACAGGATTTTCACAATACCCCGATATCATTTGTTTTTTGCAAAGTATCCAATAGATTACACTGAACCATCCCGGCAATTGAACTCTTAACTCTTAACGCCGTACAGAGCCCTATTCATCCATGAGCAAGGACAAACCTGATATCGATAATCCCGAGCATGCCTTGTTCCGCGATGCCGTCGGCCCGGTCACGCCGGTAAAAAACCGCAAGCTGGCCAAGCCAGCGCTGAAGCGGACCAAACAACGCCCTCCGCCCCTCCCTCACAAGGCAGCCGAGCACGCGGCGTCATCCCATCTGTTACAGGCAGAGCATCTCCTGAGCGCTGCTGACACCGTGTTCCATGCCAGATCCGGTATACAGGCCAAATTGCTGCGCAAACTGCGGCGCGGCCAGATTCCGGTCACCGCTCAACTGGACCTGCATGGCCAGACCCTGGCACAGGCCGAAACATCATTGCAGCACTTCCTCAACCAGTGCCGGCAACACCGTCTGCGCTGCGTGCGGATCATCCATGGTAAGGGTTATGGCTCGGCAACCGGGCAGCCGGTGCTGAAAAACCATCTGCCCCTCTGGTTGCAGGCCCAGGACCAAGTGCTGGCCTTTTGTTCCGCCCCACCCGCCCAGGGCGGCACCGGCGCCCTGCTGGTATTGTTGCGCCTCGCTACTCGGGAGAGCCGGGGTGACTCGTAGCACCCTCATCGCCCACCTGCATGAGTTCACGCACCACCGCCGTGGCATAAGCACCGCGGGGTAACTGAAACTCCAGAGCCAGAGTTGTATCATCCAGCCACTGCCAGCCCAGCTCGGCCACCTGCAGGCGCAAGGGTCGACGCTCCTGCTGCAAGCCGGCCTGTTCCAGCCCCCGGCACCAGGGCGCGAACCGTTCCAGCACCTGCTGCTCCAGCACCGCCACCTCACCGCGGGTGCCCAGCTCACCACGCCCCCACAGCGGGCCGCTGGGATGGATATCATGCGCCGCCACACGTTGCATAATTTCTTCACTGATCACAGAGGCTGCAAAGACGCTGTTACTTCCCGCCAGCGACATCAGATCACCGGCCAAAGCCTTGTTCCAGGTGCCTGACACCACGCGCCGGGACAAGACCTGATTGAACAGCATGGCACGGGCAGCCGAGAGATACAGGCCGCGCTTGTGCCGGTCCTTTTCCCGGAACTCGCCGGTGAAGAGCCGCCAGGCCTGGCGCAGGTTGTTACCATTACGGCCAAACCGCTGTTCGCCGAAATAATTCGGTACGCCCTGGTCTGCGATCTGTTGCAGGCGCTGCTCCAGTTCCCCCGGCTCGTCGATGATCCGGCGCAGCACCAGGCGAAAGCGGTTGGCGTGATGACTGCCGCGGCGCAGTTTTTTCTGATGGCGCTCTGCCCGCAGGATTTCGATATCGGCCGAGGTCAGAGCGGACCAGTCCGGCATGGCCTTGCCCGGCAGGCTTACGGAAAACCACTGCGTGGTCAGCGCCTGTTTATCCTTGAGTCCCGAGTAACTGACCTCGCGCGCGGGCACCTGGGCGATACGCGCCAGCTGGCGCGCCACCCATTCGGTATTCTGATTGCGCTTGCGAATATGCAGCAGGACATGCTCACCCTGCCCGCCCGGCTCAAAACCAAGGAC
>MGXL01000119.1:6845-9758 GCA_001801365.1 Gammaproteobacteria bacterium RBG_16_57_12
CTATAGGCCGGAATGAAATCCGGCACGGCGGGATCGAGATCGGACATCAGGCCGGCTCGTCCAGCAGCACCACCGCGTAGGCGGCAATGCCCTCGCCGCGCCCGGTATAACCCAGGCCCTCGGTCGTGGTCGCCTTGATATTGAGGCGCTCGCGGGCCAGGCCCAGATCATCGGCCAGACACCGGCACATCTCGGGAATATATTCGGCCAATCGTGGCGCCTGCGCGACCAGCGTGCCATCGATATTACTGATGCTGAACCGGCGCTGGCGCAACTGTTCATTGACCCGTCGCAACAGCACCCGGCTGTCGATGCCCTTAAACTCGGCACTGCTGTCGGGGAAATGCCGGCCGATATCGCCAAGACTCGCCGCGCCCAGCAAGGCATCGCACACGGCGTGAATCAGCACATCGCCATCGGAATGGGCGACCAGGCCGTGATCATGGGAAATCCTCACCCCACCGATCATGACATGATCGCCGGGGCCGAATTTATGGACATCAAAACCATGACCGATACGCATGTTGCCAAAACTCCGTGGTTACTCTGATTGCTGCTGCTGAAGAAAATAGGCCGCCAGCGGCAAATCCTCGGGGCGGGTGATCTTGATGTTGTCACCCTGCCCTTCCACCAGGCGTGGCGCATGACCCGCCCACTCCATGGCCGACGCCTCATCGGTCACAGTCACCCCGGCCTTGATACTGTCCTGCAAGGCGCAGCGCAGCGCGGCATAACGAAACATCTGCGGCGTCAGCGCGCGCCATAGGCCGTGACGATCGACGGTTTCAATGATGGTCGCGGCACTGTCGGCGCGCTTCACCGTGTCGTTCACCGGCACACCCAGCAGACCGCCCACAGGATGATCCGCCAAGTACGTCATCAGGTTCCGGATATCCGCCACACGCACACACGGACGCGCTGCATCATGCACCAATACCCACTCCTCATCCTGGGCAAGGCCGGCCAGCGCGTGCAAACCATTCAATACCGAATGGCAGCGCTGTGCGCCGCCCGTGGTGGTGTGCACGGCAACATCAGGCGGTAATGCCAGCTGCGGCCAATGGGCATCCTGCGCCGCAAGCGCTACCGCAATCCCGGCAATACCCGGGCAGGCGGCCAGGCGCCACAGGCTGTGTTCCAGGACGGTTCTGCCGTTGAGCGGCAGATATTGCTTGGGCAAGCCCGCGCCCATGCGCGCGCCGATCCCGGCAGCCGGCACCACGGCCCAGAATCGCTCAGGGCTTCTTGGCGGTATTTGATTCAAGGGTCTTTCCGCTCCGGGGCTTGTCGGGATCTTTGATGATTTGATAGAAGGTTTCATCCTGTCTGATCATGCCCAGTTCGCTGCGGGCACGTTCTTCGATGGCGTCAAACCCATGTTTGAGATCATTGACCTCGGCTTCCAGCTCCCGGTTGCGTTCCAGCAGGCGCTGGTTTTCCTGTTGCTGCTGTTCGATGGCCTGCTTGAGCTGCCAGATTTCCACAATACTGCCTTCGCCTATCCACATTCGATATTGCAGCAGCAACAGGATCGCAATCAGGACTATCATCAGCGGACGCATGCGAGGGACTTCCACGGGTGCGCCTGCGTCACGCTCAGGCCGGCAGGTTGTGAAACGCCTTGCGCCCGAGATACCTGGCCCTGCTGCCCAGCTGTTCTTCAATACGCAGCAGCTGATTATATTTGGCAATGCGATCGGATCGCGACAGGGAGCCCGTCTTGATCTGCCCGGCATTGGTGGCCACCGCCAGATCGGCGATGGTGGCGTCTTCGGTCTCGCCGGAGCGGTGCGAGATCACCGCGGTGTAGCCGGCCTGTCTGGCCATCTCGATGGCGGCCAGGGTCTCGCTCAGGGTGCCGATCTGGTTGACCTTGATCAGGATGGAATTGGCGATGCCCTTGCTGATCCCTTCTTGCAGGATTTTGGTATTGGTGACGAAGAGATCATCACCCACCAGCTGAATCTTGTTGCCCAGTTTCTCCGTCAACAGTTTCCAGCCTTGCCAGTCGCCTTCGTGCATACCGTCTTCAATCGAGATAATCGGATATTTGCTCACCCAGGCGGCCAGAAAATCCGCAAACTCCGCCGAGCTCAGGCGCTTGCCTTCGGATTCCAGCACATACTTGCCGTCTTTGTAGAACTCGGAACTTGCGGCATCGATGGCAATGAAGATGTCCTTGCCGGCCTGATACCCGGCCTTGGCAACGGCCTCCAGGATCACTTCGATCGCCGCCTCATTAGAGGGCAGGTCGGGCGCAAACCCGCCCTCGTCACCCACGGCGGTATTGAGGCCACGGCTGTGCAACACCTTCTTCAAGGCATGAAACACCTCGGCGCCATAACGCAGGGCCTCTGAAAAACTGGGCGCGCCCACCGGCATGATCATGAACTCCTGCAGATCGATGCTGTTGTCGGCATGGGCGCCGCCGTTGATGATATTCATCATGGGCACCGGCAGGGTAACGGCCTGATCCCCACCCAGATAGTAATACAGGGTCTGATTTGAATTCGTTGCGGCGGCCTTGGCAGCGGCCAGAGAAACCGCCAGGGTCGCATTGGCGCCCAGACGGGATTTATTCTCGGTACCGTCCAGCTCGATCATGATGTTGTCGATGCCGCGCTGATCACGCGCATCCTTGCCCAGCAGGGCCGCGCGAATCTCGCCATTGACGTTGGCCACGGCCTTGCGCACCCCCTTGCCCAGATAACGCCGGGCATCGCCATCGCGCAGTTCGATGGCCTCCCGTGAGCCGGTGGAGGCACCGGAGGGCACCGCGGCCCGGCCCATGACGCCGGAGGCTAAAATCACATCGGCCTCGACCGTGGGATTGCCGCGCGAATCGATGATTTCACGCGCCTTGATATCGGCTATGTGCGAATTCGATTTTGACATTTCGCTTATTCTTCCTTT
>MGXL01000120.1:0-4208 GCA_001801365.1 Gammaproteobacteria bacterium RBG_16_57_12
CAGATCCATCTCGACGGCATGCCCCTGCATATTATTGATACCGCCGGACTGCGCGAGGGCGGCGATGCGATCGAGCGGGAAGGCATCAGCCGCGCCTGGGCGGAGATCGCCCGGGCCGACCGCATTTTACTCCTGACCGATGACCGCACCGGCATCACCGCGGCGGAACAGGCGATCATCGCACGCTTACCCGGCGACGGGCCGCCGCTGACGCTGGTGCGCAACAAGATCGACCTGAATCATAGTGAGGCGGGGATGGCCGAGGGTCCGCTCGGGCCGGAGATCCGCCTGTCGGCCCGCAGCGGCGCGGGCATCGATCTGTTGCGCGAACACCTCAAGGCCTGCATGGGCTATCAAAGCGCGGGGGAGGGCGGATTCATGGCGCGGCGCCGTCATCTGGATGCCCTGCAACGCGCGCAAATCCTGCTGGACAATGCCAGTGCGCAGTTCCTTCAGCGCAACGCCGGCGAACTCCTGGCCGAGGATCTGCGTCAGGCACAGCAGGCCCTGGGCGAGATTACCGGGGAATTTACCAATGAAGACCTGCTGGGCAGGATCTTCGCCAGTTTTTGCATTGGCAAATGATGGAGCGGGGCTTGAGCACAGATCGGTGGATGGTTACGGGTGTACTCTGCGTGAGTCTGATGACGGGTGCCGGCGTCAGTCACGCGGAGGAATGTTATGTGCCCCTGGCTTCACCGATAGTGGAACAAGCCGCTGACAGTGAAGACATCACCATCAGCGCCGATGAGGGCGAAATCAAAAATCGCAGCTACTTCAGCCTGCAGGGTGGCGTGGAGCTGATTCAGTCGGGGCGGATCATCCACGCCGATAAGGTGATCTACGACCGTCAGACCGAACAACTTACGGCCAGCGGCGAGGTGCATTTTCAGGAACTCAATTTCGACCTGACGGGCCAGAGCGCCACTATCGATATGGCAACGGATCGCGGCGTGCTTACTGACGTGGATTACCGCCTGTTCGATCGCCGCGCGCGCGGCCAGGCGGCCCAGGTGGAACTGGAAGGTAAGGAGCGGATCCATCTTAAAGGCGCCAGCTATACCACCTGTCCGCCGGGGCAGGATGACTGGATGTTGTCAACCCGTGATCTGGTGCTGGACCGGGCCAGGGATGTAGGCACCGCCAAACACATCGTCCTGCGCGCGGGCGGCGTGCCGGTATTGTATCTCCCCTATCTCAATTTCCCGCTCGGTAACCGCAAGACCGGCATCTTGTTTCCAGATTACAGCCATTCCGACAGCACCGGCTCTACAATCGCCGTGCCCTTTTACTGGAATATCGCGCCGCACCGCGATGCCACCATCACGCCGCGGTTCATGGCGCGCCGCGGCAGCGAGCTGCTGGGTGAGTTCCGTTATCTCAATCCCGCCAGCCGCGGGCAACTCAATCTGGAATATCTCGAACACGATGATGTCTATCAGGACAGACGCGGCCTGTACCAGTTGAAACATCAGGGTACGCTGGGCCGGGGCTGGTACACGGATGTCGGTCTCAAGCGGGTCTCCGATAATGATTACCTGCGTGATCTCGGCAGCAACCTGGCGGTCACCAGCACCAGCTATCTGGAGCAGATGGGCGAAATCGGCTATGGCAGCCGCACCCTGGGCGTGAAGCTGCGCGCCCAGGATTTTCAGCTGCTCGATACCAGCATCGACCCATACCGGCGTCTGCCGCAGGTATTGCTGCGCGTGAGTCCGCAGCCCGCCCTGCGGGGCGTGCATTATGATTTTGCCGGTGAATATGTGCAGTTCAAGCGCAACCAGGGGCTCACTGGCGATCGGCTTGATCTCTATCCCGCGCTCAGTTACCCTCTCGATGGCATGTCGGCCTACCTGCACCCCAGGCTGGGCTACCGCCACACGGCCTACCGTCTGAGCGACCAGGCCTCGTCCAGCGATGATGCTCCGAGCCGCGGCCTGCCGGTGTTCAGCCTCGACAGTGGCGTGTTTCTGGAGCGCTGGTTTGATACCGTGCAACATCCCTATCTGCATAGCCTGGAGCCGCGGCTGTATTATCTCTATGTGCCCTATCGCGAGCAGGCGGGCATGATCCGGGACAGCAACGGTAACGATGCCGTGTTTGACACCTATGTGCCGGACTTTTCCTTCGAGCAGATGTTTCGCGACAACCGCTTCATTGGGGCCGATCGCATGGGCGACGCCAACCAGGCCACCCTGGCGTTGACCAGCCGGCTGCTGGATCAGCAACAGGGCATCGAACATGTCAGCGTCAGCATCGGCCGCCGCTATTACCTGGATGACCCGCGGGTGAGCATGCCCGGCTCCACTGATCCGGCGGCGCCCGCCGATATCATGGCCATGCTGCAGGCCAATTTTCTCGGCCATTGGCGTTTTGATTCCCTGGGGCAGTGGGACCGGGATGAGGATAATTTAAGAAAAGGGCGGCTCAATCTGCTGTACCGGCGGGATAATCAACACGTGGCGCGCCTGTCCTTTAACTATGTGCGCGATACCCTGAAACAAAGCGATCTCGCCCTGCGCTGGCCGCTGGTGCACCGCTGGTCGCTGTTCGGGCGCTGGCAATACTCGTTTGATTTAGATCGCACCCTCGAAGGCTTCGGCGGTCTGGAATACAATAGCTGCTGCTGGATGACCCGTATCGCCTCGCGGCATTATGTGCTGGACAGCCAGGGCACCACCGACACCACGTTCCTGTTGCAGGTGGAACTAAAGGGCCTGGCCAATGTCGGTACACAGATGCCGGGGGCCACCGATAATGATTTGTTTGGATACTGAAATGACGTTCATCGATAGAATAGTACGCGCGCTGGGCCTGTGTCTGCTGGCCTTCCCCCTGTACGGCCACGCGGCCGCCGAGCCGCTCGACCAGATCCTGGCCGTGGTGGATGAGGAAGTCATCACCCGCACGGAACTCGATAACCAGATTGGCGATATCCGCCGCCAGTTTGTGCAACAAGGGCGCAGCCTGCCGGCCGACGACATCATCCGCCGTCAATTGCTGGAACGGCTGATTCTTACCAAGGTGCAGCTGCACCTGGCCAGTGACAAAGGCATTCAGATCGACGACGACACGCTGGACCGCGCCCTGGAAAACATTGCAACGCAGAATTCGCTGAGCCTGAAGGATTTTCGCGACACCCTGCAGCGCGACGGTTACAACTACGCGCGCTTTCGCAATGAAGTGCGCAACGAGATCGCCATCAATCGCCTGCGTCAGCGCGAGATCGACAGCCGCATCGTGGTCACCGAACAGGAGGTCGATAATCTATTGACCACCCAGGCGGCGGAAGGCAGCCTGAACAATGAATATCAGCTCTTCCACATCCTGATCGCCATCCCCGAGTCGGCCGCGCCGGAGCAGATCAAACAGGCGCAACAGCAGGCCGAAACCGTGCAGCAGGCGCTGCAGAACGGCGCGGACTTCGGCGCCACGGCCATCCAGTATTCCGCGGCCGACAATGCCCTGCAGGGCGGCGATCTCGGCTGGCGCAAGGCCGGCCAGCTGCCCACGATCTTTGCCGAACAGCTCGGCAAGCTGCAAACAGGACAGATCAGCGCGCCGTTCCGCAGCGCCAGCGGATTTCATATCATCAGGCTCAACGGCATCCGCACGGCGGATACCCCGCGACACATCGTGCATCAGACCCTGGCGCGGCACATTTTGATCAAGGCCGACGAAGTGACACCCGCCGCCGATGTCCGGATGCGGCTGGAACGCCTGAAGGACCGCCTGGAACAGGGTGAAGATTTTGCCGAACTGGCCCGCTCCTATTCCGATGACCGGCGCTCCGCCGCCGACGGCGGTTCGCTGGGCTGGGTGAATCCGGGACAAATGGTGCCCGAGTTTGAAAAGGTGATGGAGGCCCTCGCGCCGGGAAAGATCAGCGAGCCGTTCCAGAGCCGCTTTGGCTGGCATCTGGCGCAGGTGCTCGAACACCGCGAGATGGATAACACCGAAGAATACCGCCGTGACAAAGCCAGAGAAACCATCCACAAGCGCAAGTCGGATGAAGAATATGAAACCTGGCTGCGCCGCGTGCGTGACGAGGCCTTTGTGGAAATGCGCGTCAGCGACAACTAACCCGGCGGCTAAATACATCGTATTAAAACTCCTTCCCCCTTTTAGGGGGGAAGGGCCTTGTGCAAGCCGACCATGGTTTACAAAATAAACCTGGCGCATGGTTTACAAGTTTCCCCCTATCCATG
>MGXL01000120.1:4245-4358 GCA_001801365.1 Gammaproteobacteria bacterium RBG_16_57_12
AAACGAACTCCACCATGACAAACTATTAGGCAACTCTCGATAAATGCACGACACCGCATACCTGCCCCGCATCCTGATCACGGCCGGCGAACCGGCCGGCATCGGCCCTGACC
>MGXL01000120.1:4389-4491 GCA_001801365.1 Gammaproteobacteria bacterium RBG_16_57_12
CGAGCTGGTGCTGGTGGCCGACCCCGGGCTACTACAGGCGCGGGCCAGCCTGCTGAACCGCCGGGTGGAGATCAGCACCATCGATCTGGCGGCGCCCGCACG
>MGXL01000120.1:4522-5119 GCA_001801365.1 Gammaproteobacteria bacterium RBG_16_57_12
CCCGTCACGCTGGCCACCCCCGCACAGTGCGGACAGCTCGACACCGCCAACGTGCCCTATGTGCTGGAGACCCTGCGCCAGGCCGTGGCCGCGTGCCAGTCGCATCGGGCCGCTGCCCTGGTCACCGGCCCGATCCATAAAGGCATCATCAACGAGGCGGGCATCCCATTTACCGGGCACACCGAATTCCTCGCCGAACTTACGCATACCACCGAGCCGGTGATGATGCTGGCCACCCAGGGATTGCGCGTGGCCTTAGTGACCACTCACTTGCCGCTGCGCGAGGTCGCCGACGCCATCACGCCGGCGCGGCTGGAGACCATCACCCGCACGCTGCACCGTGAACTGCAGCAGCGTTTCGCCATCCCGTCGCCGCGTATCCTGGTGTGCGGGCTGAATCCTCACGCCGGCGAGGGCGGGCATCTGGGCCGTGAAGAGCTGGAGGTCATCATCCCGGTGCTGGATAAATTACGTGGCGAAGGCCTGCAGCTCATCGGCCCGCTGCCGGCCGACACCCTGTTCATCCCCAAATATCTCGATCACGCCGACGTGGTGCTGGCCATGTACCATGACCAGGGCCTGCCGGTGCTCAAATAC
>MGXL01000121.1:0-4121 GCA_001801365.1 Gammaproteobacteria bacterium RBG_16_57_12
GCGGCTCCTTCTCTCAGAACATGCCCAGCTGGAGTTTGGCCGCCTCGGACAGCTTGTCCTGGGTCCAGGGCGGATCCCACACCAGCTTGACATCCACATCCGTTACACCGTCAATGGTGCGAATGCTGTTGGCGACAATCTCGGGGAAGCTCGCGGCCACCGGACAGGCCGGCGTGGTCAGGGTCATGTCGATGGTGACGTAGCCCTGTGGGTCCACGGCGATAGCATAAATCAGGCCGAGATCGTAAATATTCAATGGAATCTCGGGGTCATAAATCTCCTTGAGCCGCTTGATGATCTCGGCCTGGAGTTGCGCCTGCAGCGGAGTCTCCTGCTGTGCTCCGGAACTCTGCGGCCCGGTCATGGGAGTCTCATCGCTGGCATCTTTTTTGAATAATCGGTCAAACACAAACACCTCGCTAAAATGGTATGCTACCGAAAAAATCTATCGACACCATGAAACGGTATGCTCTTGAATAAGCCCTGACACGAATGGCGCTTACTTAAGTAGCCATATGATCAATGTAGGGTGGATAAGCGTTTTTTGCGCCATCCACCAAGCCCGCGAAGCACACAATTTTTTAACATGAGTGCGCGGTGGAGCAACTGGTGGATGACGGCGCATAACGCGCCTTATCCACCCTACATATATTCTTAAGTAAGCACCATTCACCCCTGACACCATTATTCGGTAGAGATGGTTTCATCCTGCTGCTGCGCCAGGGCGGCATGCAGGGTGTGCCAGGCCAGGCTGGCGCACTTGACGCGCATCGGATAACCGCGCACGCCCTGCAGCACGCGCAGCTTGCCGAGCGACTGAATCTCGTTGCCATTGGCGCCGGTCAGCACGGCATGCACCTTGCCGAACAGCGCCTCGGCCTCGGCCACGGTCTTGCCCTTCAGCGCTTCGGTCATCAGCGAGGCGGAGGCCGTGGAGATGGCGCAGCCATGCCCGTCGAAGCCGATGTCCTTGATCACTCCATCCTCAACCGTGAGCGACAGGCTGAGCTCATCACCGCACAGGGGGTTGTGGCCATGCGCGATGCGATTCGCCCCCGCCGGATGGTGCCTGAAATTGCGGGGGCGGCGGTTATGATCGAGTATGGTCTCTTCATATAGTTCACGCATCGAGTCGCTCATGTCAGCATCTTCCTGGCGATTTCCAGCGCCTGTACCAGACGATCGATTTCTTCCGTGGTGTTGTATAAGGCAAACGAGGCGCGTGCGGTGGCCGGCAATCCCAGACGCTTGATCAGCGGCATGGCGCAATGATGACCGGCGCGCACCGCGATGCCATGCTGATCCACAATGGTGGCGATATCATGCGGATGCACCCCGGCGATGACGAAGGACACGATACTGGCCTTGTGCCGCGCCTGGCCGATGATGCGCAGGTCTTTAACCGTGCTCAGGGCCTCGGTGGCATAGGTCAGCAACTGCTGCTCGTGCGCGGCGATGGCGGTCATGCCGACGCGGTTGAGGTAATCGATCGCCGCGCCGAGCCCGATCGCCCCGGCGATGTGCGGCGTGCCCGCCTCGAATTTATAGGGCAGATCGTTATAGGTGGTCTTCTCGAAGCTCACCGTCCTGATCATTTCCCCGCCGCCATGATAGGGCGGCATCTTTTCCAGCAGGGCGCGCTTGCCGTACAGCACGCCGATGCCACTCGGCCCATACAGCTTGTGTCCGGAAAAGGCGTAGAAGTCGCAATCCAGCGCCTGCACGTCGATCAGGGCATGCGGAATCGCCTGGGCGCCATCCAGCAACACGGGCACGCCCCGGGCATGGGCCTGGTCGATGATCTCCCGCACCGGATTCACCGTGCCCAGGACATTGGAGATATGCGTCAGCGCCACCAACTTGGTGCGCGCATTCAACAGCTCGGCATAACGCTCCAGGCGCAGCTCGCCCAGCTCATTGATCGGCACAACCCGGAGCAGCGCGCCGGTCTGTTCGCACACCAGTTGCCAGGGGACGATATTGGAATGATGTTCCATCTCGGTGATGAGGATTTCATCCCCCGGCTGCAGACGCGGCCGCGCATAACTCTGCGCCACCAGGTTGATCGCCTCGGTGGTGCCGCGGACAAAAATGATTTCCTCGCTGCCGGCGGCATTGATGAAACCCTGCACCTTGCCCCGGGCCTGTTCGAAGGCCAGCGTGGCGCGCTCGCTCAGGGTATGCACGCCGCGATGCACATTGGCATAGTCATGGCGGTAACAGTGATCGATTGCCTCGATCACCGCCAGCGGTTTCTGACTGCTGGCGCCGTTGTCCAGATAGATCAGCGGGTGACCGTGCACCTGCTGATCCAGAATCGGGAAATCACGCCGCAGCCGTTCCACATCAAAAGCGGATGGCTGTGTCCGTGACATATTTTCAGCCAATGGGCTCATCCCAGCAGCTCCTGTAACTGATTTCCCTGCGGCAGATGGTTGATCAGCAACTGCCGCGCCAGCTTGCGCAATATCTGATTCGGATATTGCTCGATGCTCTCCGCGGCAAAGGCATACACCACCAGATTGCGGGCCTGCGCTTCATCGATGCCGCGTGAGCGCAGATAAAACAGCGCCTCTTCATCCAGTTGGCCAATGGTCGCTCCGTGTGAACATTTCACGTCATCGGCGAATATTTCCAGTTGCGGCCGCGTATCGATTTCGGCATCCCGCGACAGCAATAAATTCCTGCTCAACATCCTGGCATTGCTCAGTTGCGCCTGCGGGTGAACCTTGACGCGCCCGCCGAATACCCCGCGCCCGCCCTGTTCGGCGATACCATGATAGTCGGTATGGCTGACACAGCTCGGCACCGTGTGATCGATGCGTATCTGCATGTCCTTATGCTGACGCCCCTTCGCCAGAAACACCCCGTCCAGCGCCGCTTCCGCGCCCTGACCCTTGAGGATCAGTTGCAGATCGTTGCGCATCAGACCCGCGCCCAGCGCCAGCACATGATTCTGATAGCGGCTGGAGCGCTCCTGTTCTATGCGCGCAGTCGCCAGATGCGTGCAGCGGCTGCCTTCCAGTTGCAGCTTGTAGTGATCGAGGTGCGCGCCTTCCGCCAGCGTCACATCCATCTGGATATTCGTGACATAGGCCTCGCCATCCGGACAATGATAAGTCTCCAGCACGGTGGCCCGGCTGTGCGGCGCCATCATTACAAAATTGTGCGCATAGCATGCCACGCGGTCTGCCCCGCTACTGACATAGTGCAGATGGATCAATGGCGACAGGTCACAGCCCTGGGCGATATCGATCAGCACGCCACTGCCCACAAAGGCGGTGTTGAGGACAGTCAGCGCCTCGCCGGACATCGCGCACTCTGCCAGCTTTTCCCTGACATGTCCGGAATCTTCCCGCACGGCGCGGGCCAGATCCACGATGGTTGCGCCTTTGGTCAGCGCTGTGAGATCCGACAGTGATACCGAAAACAGCCCGTCGACAAATACCAGGCGCACGGCATCCAGCTCTGCCCAGGGCAACTGCTGCAGCGATGTTCTGGACACATCATCCTGCGCCACGGCGGCCGGACGATAGGCCTCTTTCAGCAGCGGAGTGAGCCGCGTATATTTCCACGCCTCCTGCCGCGCCGAGGGCAGGCCGATACTGGCAAAGCGTGCCAGGGCCTGTGCGCGCAAGTCCTGCAACCACACCGTGTCATGACCGGGCAGCTCATGCGCCAACTGCCGGTGGAGTTCGGTGTAGGTCTGTTCAATCGCCTGTGCCATGGTCAGCCGCCCCGCGCGCCTTGTCTGGCGGCTCCTGCCGCAGCGGGTTGCGCCAGCCAGCCGTAGCCTTTGGCCTCCAGCTCTTCGGCCAGCTCGGGGCCGCCGGATCTGACGATGCGGCCCTGCGACAGCACATGGATATAATCCGGCGCCACATATTCCAGCAGGCGGTTGTAGTGGGTCACCAGCACGATGGCACGCTCCTTGCTGCGCAGCGCCTCGATGCCCTGCGCCACGATTTTCAGGGCATCGATATCCAGACCCGAATCGATTTCGTCCAGAATCGCCAATTGCGGTTCCAGGATGGACATCTGCAGAATCTCATTGCGCTTTTTCTCGCCGCCGGAAAAACCTTCGTTGACATTGCGCCTGAGGAAATCGTCACTGATGTTCA
>MGXL01000121.1:4336-16675 GCA_001801365.1 Gammaproteobacteria bacterium RBG_16_57_12
CCGTGACCGTGTAGCCGGGGCGGCCTGCCAGAACCTGGGCCAGGGTGCTTTTGCCCGAGCCATTCGGTCCCATGATGGCATGAACCTCGCCGGCCTTGATTTTCAGGTTGATGCCCTGCAATATGCCCTTGTCTTCCACGGACACATGCAGATCATCAATCGTCAGTAATACATTAGCGTCGCGCATTAACCTACACTCCCCTCAAGACTGACACCGAGCAATTTTTGCGCCTCGACGGCGAATTCCATCGGCAGTTCTTTAAACACTTCTTTGCAGAAACCATTAACAATCATCGAAACCGCGTCCTCCAGCGACAAGCCGCGCTGCTGGCAATAGAACAATTGGTCTTCCCCGATCTTGGAGGTGGAGGCCTCATGCTCGACCTTGGCGCTCGGATTCATCACCTCGATATAGGGAAAGGTGTGCGCCCCACAGCGGTCGCCAATCAGCAGGGAATCGCACTGGGTGTAATTGCGCGCATTCTCGGCGCCCTTCTGGATCTGCACCAGTCCGCGATAGGCATTCTGACCCAGCCCGGCCGAGATGCCCTTGGACAGGATGGTGCTGCGGGTGTTTTTTCCCACATGGATCATCTTGGTGCCGGTGTCCGCCTGCTGATGATGATTGGTCAGTGCCACGGAATAAAATTCCCCGACCGAATCGTCGCCCTGCAACACACAACTGGGATATTTCCAGGTGATGGCCGAGCCGGTTTCCACCTGGGTCCAGGAAATCTTGGAGCGGCGGCCCTTGCACAGGCCGCGCTTGGTCACGAAGTTATAGATGCCGCCGCGGCCCTGCGCATCACCGGGATACCAGTTCTGCACCGTGGAGTATTTGATCCTGGCATTGTCCAGTGCCACCAGTTCCACCACCGCGGCATGCAACTGGTTTTCGTCGCGCATCGGCGCGGTGCAACCTTCCAGATAACTGACGTAGCTGCCCTCGTCCGCGATGATCAGGGTGCGCTCGAACTGACCGGTCATGGCCGCGTTGATGCGGAAATAGGTCGACAGCTCCATGGGGCAGCGCACGCCCTTGGGGATATAGACAAAGGAGCCATCGCTGAACACCGCCGAATTCAAGGCCGCATAATAATTGTCGCGCGGCGGTACGACCGAGCCGAGATACAACTGCACCAGCTCGGGATGCTTCTGCACCGCTTCGGAGAAGGAGCAGAAGATGATGCCGATTTCATTCAGATTTTCCTTGAAGGTCGTCGCCACCGATACGCTGTCAAACACCGCGTCCACGGCAACACCGGCGAGACGCGCCCGCTCATGCAGGGGTATGCCCAGTTTTTCGTAGGTGCGCAGCAGCTCGGGATCAACCTCATCCAGGCTCTTGGGCTGACTCGCCACTTTGGGTGCGGAATAATAGCTGATCGCCTGAAAATCAATCGCTGGATAATGAACGTTTGCCCAGGCTGGCGGTGTCATGGTCTGCCAATGCCGGAATGCCGCCAGGCGCCACTCCGTCATGAACGCCGGTTCCTTTTTGATGGCGGAGATGGCGCGAACGGTATCTTCATTCAGCCCCGGCGGCAGGGTGTCGCTTTCGATCTGCGTGACAAAGCCCGCCTTGTATTCCTGGCTGATCAGATTTTCGATAGTGGGTCGGGTGCTACTCATTGCAACTCCTGATCATTTCAGCGGCCAGCGCGCTTTAGTGTACTGGGGTGCTTTCGGGCGGCCTTTTGTGCCAACTGGCGCAGATCTATCTGGCCGAGCGTATCGCGGATGATGCCGTTGATATCGATCCAGCCCTCGCGCACACAGCATTCGGACTCCATGGCGCACAGGCCTTCCTGTGAAGAACATTGGGTCAGGGCGAGCGGCTCTTCCAGGGCGTCGATGATTTCTATCAGGGATATCCGCTCCGCCGGACGGGACAGGTGATATCCGCCCTTAGTACCACGCTGTGAGCACAGCAGACCGGCCTGGGTCAGCGCCTTCAATATCTTGCTCACCGTCGGCAGGGGCATGTTCACCTGTGTCGCCAGCTCACCGGCACTCAGGGATAGGACACCCCCCTGGGCCAGATGATTCATAATGACCACGCCGTAGTCGGTCAACTTACCTATACGTATCATAATCTTCCTCGTCCGATATAGGACTATATTAGTACTATTTTGTTCCGAAGCAAAATTTATTTTCCATCTAATACTCTATAACCTGGATTACGAATGGCTTATTTAAATGACCGATTTATCAAGCGGGAATAGGCTTTATGTGCGGCAGACCCTGTCATATCTCGGGATGCACGTGGAACCGGCAGCACTGTACCGAAGTCTTCGTTACTTATTAACAGCCTGCTGCCACAGCGAAACTTACAACCTGGCATCCTTCCAGTTCCACCATTTCAAACGCTCCGGCTCATGTACCGTGTTGCTGGCGTAATACACCGCACATCGGAAGGTGTAGAGAACGCAGCGGTCGATATGCTGTCCGCGCAGCTTCATCAGCCTCTCATACATGCGCTGCGGATCTTCGGCTTTCAAATCGCCCACCTCGCGGTAACCCAGATCCACAAGATCCTGCGCCAGGCTTTTGCCTATACCCGGGATTTCCTGCAATTTTTTTAAAGCAGTCCTGTTCATCGTAGCCTGGCTCTTAAGGTTACCGCGCCCGAATAAAATGAAATCCGGGATAATGATAAATACTATTCTTACCTGGTATCAGAGACTATGCTTATATAGTCATTATTTTCTTGGACAACCAGGAGGCTGCCATGATCCCGCTGGCAAGAAAAATCAAGCTCTTATGGGCGGGCGTGGCCGCCTCCCTGCTCACCGACTCCGTCTCCGTTTTCACATTTATTATCGTGGCATCGCTGTATGAGTCAAAACGAATTCCGGAAGACAGCGCCATGCTGGCCATGGAACTCAGCGTGGTGGGTATGGCGGTTTCACTGCTGTCATTTCTGATTTGTGTGGCCATGCTCACCAGCTCTTATGAAATGAAACGGCGCGCACAGGCACAGGAGGAGCACGTTTAGTTTTTGATAAAGACGGCCATGCCCGTGAATTTTGGTGCGACGGCCTCCGACAGCAGAAAATTCGCAAGGTCGGTGCGGCTGATTGAACTCAACATGCCCAGCTTGAGCCCGCTACCTGCCGACCAGTGGTTTTTTGCCGGACTTAAGGTCAGGCGCGAGGGCTTCACTATCGTCCAGTCCAGACGACTGTTTTTGATACTCTCCTCCTGACCCTTACGATCTGCAGCCGCCGCCGGCAGGCGATTGTTGAACAGGGCCGTCATCAACCGGAAAGGCAGGCTGCGGTTCGCGGGGTAATCACCGATCATGCCTCCCGTCTGAACAACGAGGCGCTTAATCCCGCAGGCCTGCATCGATTCCACAATAGTGGCTGTCGCGGCCTGGCAGAAAATATCGGTATACGGAGGCCGCGGGCCCAGCACACAGATAACAGCATCGCAGCCATTCAAACAATTGGCGACATCGTCACCCTTCAGCACCGAGCCGGTTATTACCGTGAGCCCGTCCGATCCCAGATTTAATGAAGCGGCATTCCTTACCAGAGCCCTGACTTTATAACCCTGCGCCAGGGACGTCTGTACGAGCAGCCTGCCCGTGGCACCACTGCCGCCAAAAATGGCGAGTGTTGCTCCGTAACCCCTGTCTGTGCCGGTAGCCATTTTGTCGCGCAGCTTGCTCATCGGGCCAAAGTCGGCCATTTGATTATCATCAGCATAATAGTTTCGGCCGAGTGTGTTAAATAATATCTTGGGAATAAACTCAAAACCGTATTGATAATAATTCGCATTAATGCTAGTATGTAACCAGTGCAGTCTTTTGTTCATATAGTAAGAAGGAGCCGATATGTCCATCCGTAACCGATACCTGGCTGCGATAGCCACATTAATTTTAAGTGTAATGTCTAGCGCTCCCACGGCATATGCCAGGGATGAACTGGTCATCTACTCAGCCCGGAATGAACAGCTGATCAAGCCCCTGTTCGATGCCTACACCCAGGCCACGGGTACTGAAATCCGGTTCATCACCGACAAGGAAGGTCCTCTGATGCAGCGCCTGAAATCGGAGGGGCCGAACAGCCCGGCCGATCTGATCATCACGGTGGACGCCGGCAACCTGTGGCAGGCCGCCCAGGAAGATTTGCTCAAACCCGTGCAATCAAAGGTACTCGAATCCAATATACCCCCCCACCTGCGCGATTCCGGCAATCGATGGTTCGGTCTGTCGATCCGGGCGCGCACGGTGGTTTTTAATACCCGTAAGGTATCCGCCGGTGAACTGAGCACCTATGAAGACCTGGCGGACCCGAAGTGGAGGGGCCGGCTGTGCCTGCGCACCTCGAACAAGGTCTACAACCAGTCGCTGGTCGCCATGATGATCGCCGAACTGGGCGAGACCAGAACGGAACAGGTCGTCAAAGGCTGGGTGGCGAATCTGGCGACGGATGTGTTCCCGGACGACACCAAGATGATGGAGGCGATTGCCGCCGGTCAGTGTGACGTGGGCATCGGCAACACCTACTATTTCGGACGCCTCAAGGAGAAGGACGCCAGTCTGCCCATCGCCCTGTTCTGGCCCAACCAGCAGGGTAGCGGCGTACATGTGAACATCTCGGGCGCCGGCGTGACGCGCTTTGCCAAACACGAGCAGGCCGCGATCCGTTTCCTGGAATGGTTGTCCTCCGCTCAGGCCCAGAATCTGTTTGCCGATGCCAATCTGGAATATCCGGTCAATCCCGCGGTAAAAGCTCATCCCACGGTTGAGGGCTGGGGCGCATTCAAGCAGAATCTGATCAATGTCAGCAAGGCCGGCGAACTGCAGGTTCAGGCCGTCAAGCTGATGGATCGTGTGGGTTATAAATAGCCGGATAGCGCAATCATGCAGTACGCGAAGTGAGCACTGACCTCCTCGATATTCGGCAGATTACCGGGCACAGACTGGCCAGGAAGTTCAGCATCTGGCGCTTGTTATCCCTGCTGGTCGCAACCCTGGTTCTGGTGCCGATCGGCGTGGTGTTGTGGTCTCTGCTCACGCCGTCATCGGATATCTGGGAACATCTGGTTGTCAACGTACTGCCCGGGGTCTTGAATAATACCTTCTGGCTGGTGCTGGGGGTGGGGACGGGAACCGCGCTCCTGGGCGTCAGCCTGGCCTGGCTGACCGGCGTCTGTGAATTTCCCGGTCAGCGTTTCTTTGCCTGGTCGCTGCTGCTGCCGCTCGCACTGCCGGCCTATGTCATGGCCTTTGTCGCCGTCGGCCTGCTCGACTTCACCGGCCCGGTCCAGACGGCCTTGCGCTCCTGGTTCGGTTCGGTCTGGTTCCCGCCGATACGCTCACGCGGCGGGGTGATCCTGGTGATGACCCTGGCGCTATATCCCTATGTGTATCTGATCGCGCGCAACGCCTTTCTCACCCAGGGCAAACGCGCCCTGGAGGCGGCCCAGTCCCTCGGCTGCTCGCGCCGCCGCGCCTTTTTCCGTGTCGCCTTGCCGCTGGCCCGCCCCTGGATTGTGGCGGGTGTGGCTCTGGTAATCATGGAGACGCTGGCTGATTTCGGCACCGTCTCGGTGTTTAATTACGACACCTTCACCACCGCGATCTACAAGGCCTGGTTCAGCCTGTTTTCGCTGCCGGCGGCATTGCAGCTCGCCTCCGTCCTGATTCTGATTGTGTTTGCCGCCATTGTGTTGGAGCAACAGACCCGTACCCGCATCCGCTATACCCAGACCGGGCGCCCATCGCCCCAACATGATCGGATCATCCTGCAGGGATGGAGCCGCTGGGCCGCGACCCTCTATTGCGCACTTATCCTGACGGTGGCGTTCATCATACCGGTGGGGCAGTTGCTCCTCTGGGCCGCGCAGGTCTATGCGCAGGATCTCGATGCGCGCTACTGGGGATTCCTGTGGCACTCGCTGCTGCTCGCCGGTGGCACGGCGCTGACGGCCTCAGCCGTCGCCCTCATCATCGCCTATGCCGGGCGCCGCCATCGGGATATTGCCATGCGCGCCACCAACCGGCTCGCCACCCTGGGTTATGCCTTGCCCGGCCCGGTGCTCGCCGTGGGTGTGTATGCGCCTGTGGCGTGGTTTGATAATTTGATTATCGATGGGACACGTCACTATCTGCACATCGAGATCGGCCAGGTGCTGGGAGGCACACTGCTGGTTATGCTGCTGGCCTATCTGGCCCGATTCCTGGCCGTCGGTTACAATCCCATCGACAGCCACATGCAGCGCATCACCACCAGCGTGGACGATGCGGCCCATATCTTTGGCGTGCGTGGTTTTGCGATGCTCAGGCGTGTCCACCTGCCGATGCTCAAGGGCGGCCTGCTGACGGCGGTCACCCTGGTGTTCGTCGATGTCATGAAGGAAATGCCCATCACCCTCATGACACGTCCCTTCGGCTGGGACACGCTGGCGATACGCATCTTCGAGATGACCGCCGAGGGCGAGTGGCAGCGGGCCGCCCTGCCTGCGGTGGCGCTGGTGCTGGCCGGACTGATACCCATCCTGCTGCTGACGCGAAATGGCGATCATTAATATGAGTATGCTGCTGGAACTCAAAAACGTCACCCAAACCTACGGCGCCCAGCCTGTGGTGCAGGATCTGAGCCTGGCGCTTGAAGAGGGCGTGATCGCCTGCCTGCTCGGCCCGAGCGGCTGCGGCAAGACCACGGTATTGCGCTGTATCGCGGGCTTCGAAGACATTCACACGGGTGAAATCCGGCTCAGTGGCAGTATCGTCAGCCTGCCGGGTTACTGCCTGCCGCCGGAGCGCCGCCGCATCAGCATGGTCTTCCAGGACTACGCGCTGTTCCCCCATCTCACTGTCGCGGGCAATATCCGCTTCGGTCTGGATCAGCTCGCCCCCGCAGAACGCACCCGCCGCGTGGAAGAATTGCTGGAAATCGTCGGGCTGCCCGGCACGGCCGGCCGCTATCCGCATGAACTCTCCGGGGGCCAGCAGCAGCGGGTGGCGCTGGCCCGCGCCCTGGCGCCGCGCCCCCGCCTGATGCTGCTGGACGAGCCCTTTTCCAATCTGGATATCGACCTGCGTGAACGTCTGGGGATCGAGGTGCGTGAACTGCTCAAACGCGAAGGCATCACGGCCCTGGTCGTCACCCATGACCAGCGCGAGGCCTTCGCCATGGCCGATGCGATCGGCATCATGCACCAGGGCTATATCCAGCAATGGGGCACGCCCTACGATATCTATCACCGGCCGGTAAACCGCTTCGTGGCCGACTTCGTGGGACAGGGCACCCTGCTGCCGGGCAAGGTGCTCAATGCGCATCAGGTGCAGATCGAACTGGGTGTGTTCGAGGGGGATTTCAGCGCGCCGCCCGGCGCGATGGTGGATGTGCTGATCAGACCCGACGATATCGTGCACGATGATGATAGCCCCTGCCTGGCCACCATCCTGCACAAGACCTTCCGTGGCGCCGAGATTCTTTACACCCTGGCGCTGGCGAATGGCACGCGCCTGTTGTCGTCAGTGCCCAGCCACCATGATCACCCGCTGGGTGAACGGCTCGGCATCCGAGTGGATATCCCCCACGTCGTCGCCTTTGCGCGCAAATGACCACGGCCTTACTTGTGACTGGTCAGTTTATCCATCACCGCAAATAACACCCCCGAGACTACAAACGTGAGGTGTATGCCCACCTTCCAGCCCAACTGCTCATTGGTGAACTCCTCCACATTGACAAAGGCCTTGAGTAGCTCTATGGCCGAGATGGCGACGATCGAGCCGATAACCTTGATCTTGAGATCGGAGAAACCCACATGCCCCATCCAGTCCGGCCGGTCTTCATGATCGCCGGTGTTGATTTTGGAAACGAAGTTTTCGTACCCGGCAAAAACTATAATCAACAACAGGTTCGCCACCAGAGCGATGTCGATCAGCGACAGAATGCCAACGATCACATCGCTGCCGCCGCCCGTAAACACCAGGGGTGTCAGCTTGGTGATCTCCTTGGCGAACTTGACCAGCAGCAGTATGATGGCATATACCAGCCCGAGGTAAAAAGGCGCCAATAACCAGCGGCTATTGAATATCAGAACCTCAAGCATCGTCTCAATTTTCTTCATTTATGGATATCCCCAGTCCGCAATCTGCATAGGATACAGGCCCCCTGATTGAACTGTCTATTTGTGCAAGCTCCATTGGGTGCGCCAATCATAGGCTAAAACACGATTTTTGCCTATGAAAAGCATGAATAACCGTCTAGGATAGTCTATGAGAATTGTATAAAGAACAGAATCCGATGGACGAAGTCCCTAAACAGAAATCATCGATCAGCAATACCCTTGCGACTTTCATAAGCGCACCGACCCTGTTTTCACTTGCGCTGGGCATCACTCTTTCCATAGGCCTCTTCAGCCTGGTCAAGGGCTGGGAAGAGACGACCATCAAGGCCGAATTTGGTCTGGCGGCCGGTACCTATGCCGCCGATTTAAAAGGTGAACTAAACCGCCATCTTGAAGGCGTATCTTCAATTGCCCGCTATTTTGACTCGAGCGAGAGTGTGCAGCTCGATGAGTTCAATACCTTTGTTGGCGGCTATCTGGAAAAGCACTTTGATATTCAAGCCCTGGTCTGGATGCCCAGAATAACCGCCGCAGAACGCGCACACCTGGAACAGCGCGCCCGCGCAGAGGGTCAGGCTGAATTCAGGATCACAGAAAAGGATGCGCAGGGTCAATTGATCAGTGCCCGGACAAGGGAAGAATATTTCCCTGCCAGCTATGTATATCCTTACAACAGTAACGAAATGCTGCTGGGCTATGATCTTGCCTCTGATGTGAACCTTCGACAGGATATGGAGTCCAGCCGTAACACGGGCGCCATGATCGTCACCAGGCGCCTGAAGCTTTTTCAGGATACGGGAGATCAATATTCCGTCATCATTTTTGCGCCGGTGTATCGCAAGAACGCCCCTACCGATACGCCGGAGCAGCGTCATGCCAACCTGCTGGGATTCGCCGCCGAGGTAATGAATATCGGCACCTTCATCGAAGAAGCGCTACTGGAATCGGCAACATTCGGCATAGATTTGTTGTTGACGGATAAATCCGCATCCTCCGATGAAAGTTTCCTTTACTATCATGAACAGTATTCACCTCAGGATCATCGCCTGAGCGGCACCGGTAATCTTGAGACGCGCCAGATCAATGAGGCCAATATCGAACAGCATCTCAACGATCATCCGCATGATGTAAATCTGACCTGGCATGCCGCGCTCGATCTGCCCAGCCGCCAATGGGTGCTTGATTTCTATCCGGCCGAGGAATTTCTGGCGGCTCATCGCATCTGGTCATCGTGGGCCATATTATTGAGCAGCCTGCTGCTTTCGGCCTTCCTGGTTTTTTATCTGCACCGGAGAAACCTGTATAAATTACACATTGAAAGCTTTATGGCCAAGCTTGGCGATGCCAACCGGCATTTAGAGGATGAAATCAGGGAACGCAAGCATATTGAAGAGGCTCTGACAAAGATAGCGCATGCGGTTAACAAAAAAAACAGCGAGGAATTCTTTACCTCCATGGTGCAGAATCTGACCACGGCGCTGCAAGTGGAGTTTGCTTTTATCGGTGAGGTAGCCAGGAACAATAAAGATCTCATGGAGATGGTGGCCGTCTGCAAGAATGGGCGGATTATCGATAACTTCCGCTGCCCATTAGCCGGTACGGCCTGCAGCAAGGTCATCGGATACGGCACCAGCTACTTTCCAGACAGCCTGCAAAAAACATTTGCGGGTGATTGCCTGCTGTGCGAGGCGGAAGCTGAAAGCTATTTGGGCTCCCCGATCTATGATAGTAACGGCGAGTTGCTGGGTATCGTCGGAATCATGAGCACTTCTCCCATGACCAGCAATCAGCCTGCCGAGGCTGTGCTGCATTTCTACGCCGAGCAAATCGCGGGGGAATTGCAGCGGCGCCAATCGGAAATTGAAATGCAGAAGCTGTCCAGTGCCCTCAAGCAGACTGCGGATGTTGTTACCATCACGGACCGTAACGGCGTCATCGAATATGTCAATCCGACATTTGAGACATTGACCGGATACCGCCATGATGAGGTCGTGGGGAAATCCGCCGGGATTCTCAAATCCGGAAAGCACGATAACCGATTCTATAAAAATCTTTGGGAAACCATTCAGGGAGGCGGCAGCTACCAGGGCATTATCATAAACCGCAAAAAGAATGGCGACCTCTACTATGAAGAAAAGACCATCACCCCGGTAAAGGACAGAAATGGAATCATCATCAATTATATCTCGACCGGGAAAGATATCACCGGGCGGGTGGAGGATCAGAAACGGCTGCTGCACCTGGCCTATCATGACACCTTGACCGAGCTTCCCAACCGGATGCTGCTCATGGATCGGCTTGAGCACTCCCTGATCCGGCGCACCAAATCCAAGCTGCCAATGGCCATCATGTTCCTTGACCTGGACAGATTTAAAAATATCAACGATACCCTGGGCCATAATGTGGGTGACATGCTGTTACAGAACGTTACCAAACGTCTGATGGCCTGCATCCGTGAGGAAGACACCATTGCGCGCCTTGGCGGTGATGAATTTGCCATACTGCTGGAAAACATAGCGTCGGTGGAGGACATCGTCCAGGTCAGCAAGAAGATACTCCAGGCGCTTGATGAACCGTTCGTGTTTCATGGGCAGGAACTATATATAAGTGGCAGTATCGGTATCAGTATTCACCCGGAGGATGGGAACGATGCCAGCACCTTGCTGATGAACGCCGATACGGCCATGTATCGCGCCAAGGCACTGGGGCGCAATAATTACCAATTCTACTCTCCCGACATGAGCGCCATGGCGCTGGATCGCCTGAAGCTGGAAAGCAGCCTGCGGCGCGCCATCGAGCGGCAGGAATTTCTGCTGCATTATCAGCCGCAGGTGGAAATGGCAACGGGTAAAATCATCGGTGCCGAGGCGCTGCTGCGCTGGCAGCATCCGGAACGGGGCATGGTGGCTCCCATGGAGTTTATTCCATTGCTGGAAGAAACCGGGCTGATCGGGCCAGTGGGGGAATGGGTGCTCAGAACCGCCTGTCATCAGGCGCGCCATTGGTATGTCGATGGGTTCAAATCATTACGCATCTCGGCCAATCTGTCGGGCAGGCAGTTTCAGGATCCGAAGCTGGTAAAAATTATCAGCGATATTCTTGAAGAGTGCGCGCTTGATTCATCATTGCTGGAGCTGGAAATCACCGAGAGCGTCCTGATGCAGGGGGACAAGACCTCGATGAATAATCTGCATACTCTCAAGCAAATGGGATTACACCTGGCGATTGATGATTTCGGAACAGGTTACTCCTCGTTAAGCTATCTGAAGCGATTCCCCATTACCACTCTCAAGATAGACCGTGAGTTTATTCGTGATATCAGCACCGACGAAGACGATGCCGCCATTGTCAAAACCATCGTGGCCATGTCGCATAATCTTAAAATGAGGGTAATCGCCGAGGGTGTGGAAACAGAGCAGCAATATAGCTTTCTTAAAACATGCGGCTGCACCAATATTCAGGGTAATCTGTTCAGCGTGCCCCTGGACAAGGATGAGATGGGGCAACTGTTACGGAGCAATATTCACTGATTGCACCGTCTCCAGCACCTCAAAGCGGCGCTATGCATTCCATGCCTTGGCGAGGACAGCTCTGATTACTGATCCGGCCGCCAAACAGTGCGCGCTCTTTTTCTCCCTCTCCGTAAACTGCAATACTCAGTTTCACTTGATGGCTTCTCCTTTCTGCCCCACCATCCCGTAATGATACGGCGGCAGATCGACAAAGGGTTTGATCATTATGAAGCCTTCTTGTTCCGCCCACTTTCGGCACTGTTCAGGCCTCGGCCTGATGCGCATCGGAGGACCGCGCGGTGTCTCCGGATCATAATTCCAGTGCATAATTCCAACCTTCCCCGCCGGGCGCAGAATGCGATGCGTCTCACGCAAGAGGTTGCGAGGATTCTCGGCATGCAGAATGTTGAACAGCATCACATAGTCAACACTATCTGCAAGCAGGCCGGTTCCCTGTAACACAAAATCACGCCGGTGATAGCGGATATTAGTGATGCCCTGCGCCTGCGCCTTGCGCCGGGTGGTCTCGATCATGTCAGGTTCAATGTCAAAGGCATGTATCTGTAAGGCAAGCTGTGCCGCCGGGATTGTAAAAGTCCCATAGCCGCAACCGAGATCCACCGCCTCATTGACCGATGAGTCGAGATCAAGAAGGTGTAACGTGCGCCGGGGATCGAAGAAACCCTGCCACAACCCTTCTTCCGGCATCCCGCTTTCTCTGACTTTCATGATATTT
>MGXL01000122.1 GCA_001801365.1 Gammaproteobacteria bacterium RBG_16_57_12
GATTACCATCGGAGCAGTGCTGCTGATGTTCGACGCCCTGAGACCGCGCAAGACGGCATGACCGGTTGGTGTGTCGTGGCTGCCGCCCGTCATTTACGCATGGAAAACAGCCCCAGCGGCGCTAGACTTGTAGCAATGCCGGTACGTGCCGGCACCAATTTCCCCGTGTACTCCCAGCGTAAAGGAGTTTTTGCATGCAAGGTTTGATCAAATCCATCTATTTCATGGCGGCGGGCTTGCTGCTGGCGGTGGCTCCCTATGCCGGCGCCGCACAAGGGGCCGCCGGCAAGTCTGCAGATGCCGGGAAGGAAGCGGCGGCCCAGTGCCGCGAGGAATGCAAGTCCCGGAAAAAGGAAGATGGCGAATTCGAGCGCTGTATCGTTGAATGCATGAAGAAGAAGGAGAGTTCGAGGTCGCAGATGCCGTTGCGTTGACCCGCAGTATTTCCGCTCCAGTAATGCCCGGCACTTGCCGGGCATTTTTTTGATGGCCGGTTTACCCGGAGGCGTCCCGAGAGCGGTCTGCGCTGCTCTGGCCTGATCGCGCGACGGTAAAACGGGTATCATTGCCGCATGCAGGTTTACCTTGCCAATCCCCGTGGTTTCTGCGCCGGTGTGGACCGCGCCATCGAGATCGTCGAGCGCGCGCTCGAAATGTTCGGCGCGCCGATCTACGTGCGCCACGAGGTGGTGCACAACCGTTTCGTGGTGGAAGGCTTGCGCGCCAAGGGCGCGGAGTTCGTGGATGAACTTGAGCAGGTTCCCTCCGGCGCGACGGTGATTTTCAGCGCGCATGGCGTCTCGCGTGCGGTGCGCGAGGAGGCCGCCCGGCGCGGGCTGCGCATTTTCGACGCTACCTGCCCGCTGGTGACCAAGGTGCACATGGAGGTCGTGCGTCACCGTGATGCCGGTACCGAGTGCATCCTCATTGGCCACGCCGGCCATCCCGAAGTGGAGGGCACCATGGGCCAAGCCGATGCCGGTATGCATCTGGTTGAGTCGGTCGAGGATATTGCCAAATTAAAAATCAGCAACGAAACCAATCTGGCCTACGTTACCCAGACCACGCTATCCATGGACGACACGGCAAAAATCGTTGCTGCCCTGCGCGCGCGTTTTCCGGAGATCAAGGGTCCGAAGAAAGATGATATTTGTTACGCCACGCAAAACCGTCAGGATGCGGTGCGGGTGCTGGCGAAATCAGTGCAGTTGATGCTGGTGGTCGGTTCGCGCAACAGCTCCAACTCCAACCGCCTGCGTGAGGTGGCCGAAGGGCAAGGAGTGCGTGCCTATATGATTGACGGGCCAAACGATATCAAACGCGATTGGCTTGCCGGTTCGCAGAAGATTGGGTTGACGGCCGGAGCCTCGGCGCCGGAGGAACTGGTGCAGCAGGTAGTGACACGACTGCGCGAATGGGGCGCCGAGATAGTCGAGGAACAGCAGGGAAAGTCAGAAAACATCTCATTCCCCGTGCCCAGAACATTGCGCGTGGGCGATAGTCCGTAATTTTCTGTCCGGGCCTGTGGTAAAGCGGATTATTATTTATCAGTCCACTTGTTGGCGAACATGCCGGTGGTGGCGCTGGGGGAATTGGTATTCGCCTTGTCCCAGCTCTTCCGTCCCCTGGAATCAACCCGGAGTCTTCCATTCCCCGCCTGCAGGCCGGTCCCGCTCAGGTCGCCGTCCGTATTGGCGGTTGTCGAAGGCGTGGCTTCAAGTATGAAGCACCGGTCAATCGGGCAAATGCCGCTGCTGGCGGTGGGGGCAACCAGCGTAATGACATAGTGCAGTCCCGGCGAGAAGATCGTTGCCGAGGCCTTCTGGTTTAATGACAGAATGCCGTCGTTGAAGTCGTTTGCCACGGTGCCACAGGCCCGATCGTTCTTTACCCCTTCCAGGGTTTGCGCATAGTGGCTGCAGTCCGAATAAAACTTTTCCTGCATCGAAGCCGCCTGGGTCAGGGCGATCTGCGCATCCGAGCGCCGGGTCTGAACCGTGTATCTGGTATAACTCGGGTAGGCGATGGCGGCCATTATGCCGATGATGACCACGACGATCATCAGTTCGATGAGGGTAAAGCCGTACAAGCTTGCGCGTTTCATTCAGTGCACTCCCTGAAGCAGATGCTCAAAAAGCCGCCTCCTCCGGATGGGAGGAGGCGGTGGATGTAACTGCTTCTATTCTAGACTATTCATCCCACCAGTAGGTCTTGTAGCGCTGCACTTCGTTGCTGACATTAATGCCCGCCGCGCCGCCGCTGGTGCCCACGAGGCCGGTGACGCCACCGTCGCGGATGACGATCACGACCTCGGAGGGAATGCCGCCGCCGATATTGGCGAACCTGTCGAGCGATCCATCGTCGTTCTGGTCGTAGGCTGGTTCACCCGTGAGGTAGTTGACGGCATAGGCCCGGGCCTGGCCTTCATTGGGCGTGCAAGCGGCCGTCACCGTGCTCTGGTTTGCCGGCACATACGTGGTGAAATAGAGCACGCCATCGAACACGACGGTCTTGGCCAGGACCTTTTCACCGATTGAGGTGGAGCTCAGGCCGTTCATCAACGTGACCGCGCTGGCTTCCTTGAGATCAAAGTACCAGCCGTTGCTGTCCTTGACATTGGCGTCAATCTCAGCCTGGCGAGCTGCGCCCGTGAGGGTGCCCAAGGCATTCGACGTGGCGTCGTACATGTCGTATTCCGAGAGCGGCGTGGCTGGCGCCGTGCCCGGCGCGCCGTGCTGATAGTTGTAATCCCGGAAGGCATAGATGCGGTTCAGCACCGGATAATCCGCCGTCGGGCTCGAGGTCAGCAGATCCAGCGGATCCTCGCGGTCACCCGAGCCGATGGTCACGAGATCGTAGTACGCATCGGTGGAGTAGTTCCCGTCCTTGACCATGGCCACGTCCGGCGGGTAGAAGAACTTGCGCCGGCCCTGGTCTGTGGTGCCGCTCGGGCAAGCACCGGCCGTAGTATGGACTCGCCGCGTTGAGCCAGTGCTGTCACAACCGGCATCGGCGAACACGTAGCCCGAGGAGCCGTCAGCCGTGGCACCGATCTGGTTCCCCAGATCAATACGCCACAGTTGCCCGCCGGTATCGCCTACATACAGCCGGTCCACCGACTTGTCGGCATTGACGTCAATGGCAGCCACCTCCGATGGAATGCTGAATTCCATCTTGTCGAGCACCAGGTCGGCGCCGGTGTCGTTACTGGCCCACCAGATGCGCTCTCCGGTGAACGGATCGGCGATGTAGATGGCATTACCCATGCTGTCTATGCCGGGGCTGTCATTGTCCTGATTGGAGTCGTAACCGCCGCCGAAGATCAGCACCATGCGTGATTCGCTGTCATCGGTGGTCGCGTTGCCGTCGTCGCAGACGCTGCCGGTGCACTTGGCGCGGATGCGCGCGACCTTGGGCCGCGACCAGGTATGGCCGAGTTGCGCATAGTCACCGCTGCCGCCAGTGATCGCCCAGATCAGCTTGGGTGTGACGGTCTCGGTTTGACTGGTCAACGTAGTGGATGGGGTGACGTCGAAGGCATAGATATTTCTGCCACCGCGGCGCATGCCGATGTACATGTACACCCTGTCTCCGGCCGAGGGTTCGATGATGCCGTCGTTGTCAATGTCGTTGACCAGGAAGGCCGGCGAATCGTCGAGACCGTAGATATGATCTCCCGGATTGCTTTCCTGCAGGGCAAACTGCTTGTCCAGCATTTCATTCGGCATGAAGGCCCACTCCTCTCTACCGCCCACCCCGGTCCCGGTGTTGTCGTTATTGCTATCATTGATCATGCGCACCATGCCGTCATTGGTGCCGACGAACAGCTTGATGATCGGCGTGGAGCTTGGAGTGCAGGGGTCGCTGCCTTCGCAACCGTAGGTGAACGCCACCGGCCGGCTGTGCAGCGGATCAGCGAAATTCCAGCGCCGGCTTTCGGTTAAACAGGCTTCACCGGCATTCGCGGAGGCGGTGAGATCCATGCCCTCGGCACAGTCATCATTTTCGTCATAGGCATCCCGGCCGCGCATCCAGTTGATCAGCTGGGTGACCTGGCCGCTGGTCGCCGTGGACGGCAGACCGAGGATGGTGGGGTCGGTCACTGCAGCATCGTAGACGGAATTGCCTGACGTGGCCTCAATAGCGACTTCCGTTGCCGGCGAAGTTGAGCTCAGCCCAGTGTAGGAGCCGCGGTAGGTATAAAGCGTGCGTGGCACGGCGGTATCTACCGAGATTTTAGCGCCTGCGCCACCCAGATTGACATCTGAGCCGTCCTCGACTGCACCCCAGTAACTCACGGAGGTATCCAGAATCTTGTTGATCGGCAGACCGGTCGCGGTGTCAATGGAATCATCAATGGCGCTGGCGTTATTTTTATCGAGGATTTCGCCATAGGTGCAGCCATAATCGGTCACGTCGGAGCTGCTGCACAGCCTGAATTTCTTGAGATTTCCGTCCCAGGCCTGGCCCGAGGAAGGGCCGAACAGGGCGAAATAGATGTCATCGCGGTTATACAGGCGGTTGAAGGCGTTGACCGACAGGCTGGGCGCGGAGAACGATGTGTCTATGTCCATGGCTTCGTTGACTACCTGCTGCAGCGCGGTTGTCAGTTCGTCGCCATCCACGGCCGTCAGGTAATCACCGCCGCCTTCATTGCCCGTGTCGCTCAGCAGCGCCTGGCCGGCACTCGAAATACCGGTCCCGAGGGCGATGGTGTAGGTCCGGACCACCTGGTTGCTCGGCAGGCTGCTGATGTCGTTGTTGTACATATATCCTGCCAGGTCGTCCAGGCAGTTCGTGCCGTCGCAGCTGGAACCGATCTTCGCTTCGATAGCACTGTCTGCATCGCCGTCGCCGTAGGGGTCGCCGTCCGTGACGTAGATGATGTAGGAATTCTGGCAACCGTAGGTATAAGGGGAGATATAGGTGCCATCGTTGTAGCTGGCATCGCCAGCGGCGATGGCGTCGTAATATCCGCCATTATCGCAGGCGATGTTGGTTACATTCTGCGCGCAGGAATCCTGATGTGGCGTTTGTACGGGCGAGGGATTGCCATAGGTGGCGCCGAGACCTGCCAGATAGCGGTAGGCCTCCCACAGGGTTTCCGAGAGCGGTGTGTTGGTTGCGGGGGTGAGGCTGTCCACTACCGTTTTCATGGCGGTACGGCGTGCGCTGTCCATGTTGGCGACCCGGAACAGCACACGGCCGCCTTGCGGTGTGGAATTGTTGGCGTTGAAAGCCATCAAACCGAAACGCACGTTAGTATAAGTGTCAATCAGGCTTTTCACCGCGTCCTGCGCGAGCTCCATGCGCGTACGATCCTGGACCAGCATAGAATTGTTCCAGTAGTTCATGTAATTACCGCTGTAGAGCGTTGGGGAAGTTTTGTACGTGAAGCCATCCCAGTTGAATTTCTCGCCGGAAGAGGATGTATAAGCCGGGCTGGAAGTTGTATCTTTCGGGAAGGTGTTGTCCCCGGCAGTCTGGCCGTCCGTGATGCCGTCCGCCTGGCAATCAACATAAGTAATGGTGCTGTTGGTTTTTCCACTCAGTGTTTTCCAGTTCTTGTTGCTTCCGGTGCCGCGCCAGCGCGCGATCTTGTCCCCGGAGTACATGCCCGATGAATTCAGGCCGAAATCCGCAGTGAGCGATGTCAGGCATTTGTTCTTGCTTGCATCGAACCATGTATTAGATGACGACGTGTCAGGAGGTGCGGTTACACCGCTGCTGTTGGGAAAGTCCCAATAGACGCGGCTGCTGACGGTGGAGCAGTTGCTGGGGATGCCGCTGGCGGCACCGGCCACGATGGCGTTAACCTCGTCGCTGTCGCAATAGTTAACCGAGGCGTTATAGGACACCTTGGCGTCTTCGATTTGCTCGTTCATGCTGCCCGAGTTGTCGAGAATGATCAGGATGTTCGGCTTGTCGTCCGTGGACGTGGCCGGTGCCAGCAGGTAGATGTCCGTATCCTTGGCCTCGACCGGCAGCAGTGCCGGTACCACGATCAGGGCGGCGACAGACAGCGTGTAAACGAGATGTCTGGGAAATGTGTGTAGGATATTCATGGTGTTCACCTGCTCAGTTTGCTTTGGGTACGATTTGGGCCACTCCCTGGTGGACCACGGCCTTGGCCCCGGCGCCGGTTAATCCTGTACTGCTCTGGTCGAAATTGGCCGCTTCAACATTACTGCCGTGTCCGGAGCCGCGTTTCGGCGGGGTAAACTCAACGAATTCGGTCGTCACCGAGGCAGAGGAGTTGGAGGCGGCGTAAGTAAAATCGTTGGTGGTGGCCACATTGAGATCGAGGCTGCCCGCGGTATCCAGAACCTGGGTCAGGCCGGATTCGGCGGCCTGAAAGGCCTTGTTGAGTTCCTGGGTGTTGCCGGCCATCCTTTCCTCCAGCGTAGCGGTGCCCATGGCGGTCACGCCGAGAATCGTGAGGATCATCAGGATCACCAGGCTCATGATGAGTGCCGTGCCGCGCTGATGCCGGCCGGTGGTCAGTGTTCGGGGAACCCGGTGATGTTCAGGGCGTGTATTCATCACAGGTTCCTCAGGTGCACCACGGTCTGGAACACACGGCGCTTGTGACGATCGTTGGCCGGTGGGGTGAACTCGTAACAGGCATCGGAGGTGGCTGTGCCCAGGGCGCAGTCGCCATCAACGTCATAAACGCCGCTGTCTACGTCTGTTTCCTTGGATGTTCCGGTCGTGGGATCATCCAGGGTTCTTGCCAATATGCCGACACGCACGCTTACCACCGAGTTCCAGTCCGTCGTCGTTTGCAGTCCGGATTCCCCGGCTTTGAGGTAGCGGTTGGGGACCCTGTCGCCCGTGGTGTCTTTGCCATAGAGGATCTGGAGGTTTTCGATGCCATCCACCAGCTCGACCGGAGTTTTGTCCAGTTCCTGGCGGAACAGCGCCGGGTTACCGCTGGCTCCGGTGGCGATGTAGTACTGCACGGTGGCGAATTTCATGATCCTGGTCTTGTCGTCACTGGGGCTGTAGGGTTTGCTGAATTCCTTGGTGAGATTGCCTGGTGTGCCTGACCCGGTGTTGTGCACGATATGCGGATCGGTGTCGTTGAGCTGGGTGACCTGGAAGACATCGGCACTGGCACAGTCCGATATCATGACGATATCGCCCTCCTCCAGGATCTCCGAAATCGTGATGGCGCTTCCGGTATTGGGATCCGTGCCGTTGGTCTTGAGGTTGGCCGACGTGTTCGGCATTTCCTGGTCGAGATACAGATTGCTGCTGGAGTCGGCCTTGCGGATCGCGACGATATCGGTTCCCGATATGACGCCGGTCGGCAGCGTGGTCTCACCGGAGGGATACCATTGGCCCGAGGCACCGTTTACCCCTTCCAGGGGTATCTGGGCGTTGTAAAAGAAATCCGTTTCATCATTCAATGTCGAGTTGACGGTATCTTCGCCGATTTCATCTATGCAGCCGTAATAACCGGCGAGTCGCAGATCCTTGACGATAAATTGCATGGCGAAACGCGCGTTTTCCTGCAGCCGTGCCAGGCTGTCCTGCGTTGTGTAGGTTTTTTTGCTGCTGACGAACAGCATGGACACGGCGGACAGGATGATCAGCCCGATGGTGAGCGCCACCATCAGCTCCACCAGGGAGAAGCCGCGCACGTGTTTCATGACATGCTGAAGGTTTTTCATAATTGCACCACCCAGCTCTGGGTTTTTTGCAGGTCCTGTTCCATCCAGCTGATGGTGACGGTTACCTGATTACCGGTTTCCACCTGAATGGTTGGCGGGGAGGTGGCGGCGCCGGGAAGTGTAACGACGGTTCTTTCGTACCACTTTCTCACGTCGTAAATCGCCAGTTGGGCGCTTGTACAGTCGGCGGTGTCGCAGTCCGTGCTCATGGTTACATCGGTCGAGGCTGGCTGGTCGTAAGCGGTTCCATCCGAGTCGGCAACCACGCCGATGTTCGCGCGCATGCGGTCAATGATGTCGTAGGCAAGAAAGGTGGCCTGGGTACGGTGATACGAACCGGTGTTGAATTGCAGCGATGTCGTTTGCAGCGCCGCGAGCCCCAGCAGTCCAATGGACAGCACCAGCAGGGCGACCAGGACCTCGACCAGCGAGAATCCCTTGTGGGTGGCCGCAGGGGCTGATAGATGTTGTGCGCGTGCCATCATGACGGGCAATCTTCCTTGCTGAGAGCCGGGCGCCCCGTGGTGCCAAGGCAGACGATGCGCTTGCCGCCGGTCTTGGGGTCGGTGAGGGTGAACTGGCCGGCGCCGCTGGAGAGCAGGCCGGTCTTGTTGAAGATGATCGCATCGCTTGGAGAGTCCAACGTGTTATCGTTCGTCATGGCTTCGTGGATTTTCACGGCCACATTGCTGCCTGTGGTGCATGTTGTGTCAGTGCTAGGGCAGACGTAATAAACCAGCCGTCCGTTGGCCCAGTTGCCGGAGGAGACGCAGGTATCACCCCCAACGTCAGTCACACATACACCTGCAGTCGTACTCCGTATAATAGCCTCACTTCTAGCATGGCTAATATCGGTTAGTAACTCGTTTACCTGGGTTGTAAGACGATTATTGGATACGAAACTTTGCATCCCGGGAGCAGCGAGCGCGACCATGATTCCGACAATTGTCATCGTGATAATCAATTCAATCATGGTAAAACCCTTGATACCGACTAACGGTATATTCGAGCAGATGAATGGATTAACAAGCGCTCTTTTAAACCGGATGAACGGCATAATTAGGCAGACAAAAGGACATGCTGTTTTAATACCGACTTCTGATGTGTAATTGCCGTGCAGCATAATTTTATACAAATAGCCCTTAAAAAAGCGGTTTCTCGTTTCCTGGATACCCTTGTCTTGATAAGTCTAATCGGCTTTGAAAAGTCCGCAATTGCCGTAAATTGTCAGAAAGCGAGATGTGGCGCGGATTTTCAGATGATGGACGGTAGTTCCTAAGGGGGATATTCGGTTTATTAAGGCAGACAAACGGTATAAAAAAATTGCAGGTTTTTTCGAATTTATTGCTATAATTACTTTGTTTTCAGATATTTAGATTTATTTTAGAAATTTCCTCGATTAATTATGCCCTTGTCTCAGATTAGACTTGCTGCAAATCGAGTTTTATAATTATTCTAAATGCAGAGATCACGCAGACAGGAATCTGACAGGGAAATTGTCGAGCTTTTACGACGGCACGAAATCAATCCGACTTCCCAGCGGGTGATGATTGTGCGCCTGCTGTTTGCGCGCGCCATGCACATGTCCGCCGAGGACATCTTCCGTCTGGTCAACGCGGAAAACCGCCGGGTCTCCAAGGCGACGGTTTACAATACCCTCGGGCTACTGGCCGAAAAGGGCGTGATCCGGGAAGTGATCGCCGATCCCACGCGGATTTTCTACGATCCCAATACATCTCCGCATCATCACTTTTACGACCTCGCCACCGGCGAGCTGACAGACATCGGGCCGGAACAGATTCATGTCAGCGGGCTGCCGCCGCTGCCGTCGGGCACCAGCCTCGCGGGCGTGGAAGTCATTGTGCGGCTGCGTTCCGGCGGCAAGTAATCTCCGTGCCCGACTGTATTGCGGTTGGTTCATCCGAGAGAACCGCTTATACTTCCGGCCCGCTGCGGTCGCGCGAGGCCGGTGTAGCTCAGTCGGTAGAGCAACTGATTCGTAATCAGTAGGTCATCGG
>MGXL01000123.1:0-11440 GCA_001801365.1 Gammaproteobacteria bacterium RBG_16_57_12
CACTGCGGGATCTCCTTGCGCTCGACCGCCGTATCGCAGCGCCAGCAGCAGCCATCGATCACCTGCTCGTTGGCCAGCACCGTCAGATCATTCGGGCACCAGTTGACCGGGGCGGTCTTCTTATACACCAGCCCCTTCTCGAATAGTTTGGTGAACAGCCACTGCTCCCAGCGGTAATACTCCGGCCGGCACGTAGCGATCTCGCGGCTCCAGTCGTAGCCGAAACCCAGCCGCTGGAGCTGGCCGCGCATGTAATCGATATTCTCGTAGGTCCACCTGGCGGGCGGCACATTGTTCTTGATGGCGGCGTTCTCGGCCGGCAGGCCAAAGGCGTCCCACCCCATGGGCTGCAAGACGTTCCTGCCCATCATGCGCTGATAGCGGGCGATCACGTCACCGATGGTGTAATTGCGCACATGGCCCATGTGCAGGCGCCCGCTGGGATAAGGAAACATCGCCAGGCAATAAAACTTCTCCCGGCCCGCCTCTTCGGTGACCGTAAAGCTGTTGCGCTCCTTCCAGTAGTCCTGGGCGGCCTGTTCGATGGTTTGGGGGGAATATTGCTCGTCTATCGACATATGCCTTGCGCCTTGATACCCAGTAAAAGCTGCTAAGTTTACCGCAGGTGGCAGAACCCCCACAACACGACTCGTAACACTGGCCTCGCAGGGCATTTCCCTCCTATACTCTAGTCGGAGATCATTCATTTTCGACAGCAATCATCGAGGTGGCCCATGAACACCAACCATGAAGATAAACATGTCCGCGGTTACAACCGGATGCTGGAGCGTGTCAGGGGCTTCATGGAACAGACCGAAGCGGGCGCGTTACCCAAGCTGAAACAGGCCCTGGAATATGCCCGGGGAAAGGCCGTTGAACTGGGAGAGCTCACCCGCGAGGAAGCCGACCGCATCACCGGCTATCTGCGCCGTGATATCGAAGAGGCGGCCGTCTACCTGGGCGAGAATGGCGCCGAGCTGGCCGACTGGCTGCGCATTGATCTGCTGATGGTGGAACATAAACTGCTGGACATGTTTTCGCAGGTGGTCGACGAAACCCGTCTGGAGCTGGACAAGCTGGCCATGCAGGCGGCCATCTCGGAATGGTATACCGGCGAGATTGCCGGCATCGGCGTATTGCAATGCTCCCAGTGCGGCGAGGTATTGCACTTTACCAAGCCCGGGCATATTCCGCCCTGCCCCCGCTGTCATAGCACCATCTATCATCGCAAGATGGAAGACTGATAGCCGCGCGGCCATGAGGATGAAAACGCTTTTGCCGGGCCTGCTGTTTTTCTGGCTGACGGCCAGTGTCTGTGCCGCCAGCGTGGAAGAAGGTATGGCAGCCTTCGAAAAGCAGGACTATGAACAGACGCTGCGCATCCTGCGTCCCCTCGCCGAACAGGGCAATGCCGATGCGCAGCACCGCATTGCCGTCATGCATCGTCATGGCCTGGGCGTGCCGCCCGGCGATGCCGAGGCCTTGTACTGGTATGTCACCGCCGCCCGGCAGGGGCACATCCTGGCGCAGAACAGCGCCGCCGTCATGTACCAGTTTGGCATGGGCACGGCGGTCGATCTGGCGGAGGCGGCGCACTGGTTCGGCGAAGCGGCCAGCCGGGGTCATGCCAAGGCTCAGGAAAACTACGGCCTGATGCTGCTCAATGGCCAGGGCATTGCGCAGAACGACAAACAGGCGGCGCGCTGGCTCAGCATGGCCGCGGAACAGGGCATGCCCAAGGCCCAGATGAGCATCGGATTGCTTTATCTGGCCGGACGCGGCGTGCATCAGAGCGACTCCTATGGCATGCAGTGGATCGAAAAGGCGGCGATTGCCGGCCATCAGGAGGCCCGCCAGGCCCTGGCCCGCGCCTATGAAGGCGGGCTGTTCGGCCTGAAGAAAGACCCCGAGCGGGCCAAATTCTGGTTCGAGCAGGCCAAATGAGCATGCGGAAAATCATCACGACAGCCTGTTTGATAGTTTCGCTCGCCAGCGGTACCGCCGGGGCGGGCGGCGACCCGGCCGCCGGCCAGATCAAGGCCTCGTCCTGCGCCTTCTGCCATGGTCCGGACGGCAACAGCTCGGATCCGGCCATCCCAAAACTCGCCGGACAGTTCGAGAAATATATTCTGCAACAATCCCTGTTATTTCACAGTGGCAAGCGCAAGGACGCTGCCATGCAGGGCGTTACGGCCGTCATCAATAGTGATCAGGACCTGGCCGACATCGCCGCGCACTTCGCCTCACAGGTGCTGATCAGCGAAAAAGCACCCAACAGCGTGACCGCGCAGCAAGGCAAGATAATTTATGAAGGCATGCTCAAATGTTATCTCTGCCATGGTCCGAATGGCGAAGGCAATCCCGGCTCCAGCGAAACGGACGCCGCCCCGCGGCTTGCCGGCCAGCATAAGACCTACCTGATCAAAACCTTGAAGGAATTTCGCAGTGCACAGCGCAGAAGCAAAAATGGCTTTATGATGAACACCATCATGCCCATGGTCAGCGATGCTGAAATCGAAGCGCTCTGTGAATATCTGAGCCGTATCGATTTGACCGCCCCGGAAAATCCGACAGACCCGCAATAATGCTCTCTTACGCCATCGGATACCCGGGCCGCCTCGTGGCCATGACCGTCCAGCACCTCGCGCCGACAACCATGATATATGTCAGCAAAAAACGTCCCGTGAGCAGGGTACACCTGTGTGCCGCTTGGGGTATACTTGGTAGCTGATCGGGTCGGGAGGGATATTGCCCACATGCGCGGTGAACAATCACTAAAAATAAAAAACGAGAATCAACAATGCCCAACAAGACTGCTCTGTATGACACGCACCTCGCCATGGGCGCCAAAATGGTGGATTTCCATGGCTGGGCCCTGCCGATTCATTATGGCTCGCAACTGGAGGAGCACCACGCGGTACGCCGGGACGCCGGCATGTTCGATGTCTCGCACATGACCATCATTGATCTGCACGGCGGCGCGCTGCGCCCGTTCCTACGCCACCTGCTGGCCAATAATGTCGACCGGCAGAAGACCGCCGGCAAGGCGCTGTATTCCTGCATGCTCAATGAGCAGGGCGGTATTATCGACGACCTGATCATCTATTATATAGACGAAAGCCGGTTCCGGATGGTGATCAATGCCGCGACGCGCGACCGGGGGCTGGGCTGGATCAGGCAACAGGCGCAGGCCTTCGAGGTCGGCATCAAGGCGCGGGATGATCTGGCGATGATCGCCGTGCAGGGGCCGCGGGCGCGCGCCCAGGTCCACAAGCTGCTGGGCGTGCACGCCGAGCACTTGACGCCACTCACCCCCTTCACCTCGACCTTTGCCGGTGACATGTTCGTTGCCCGCACCGGTTATACCGGCGAAGATGGTTATGAAATCATACTGCCGGCGGAAAACATCACCGGTATCTGGACTGGGCTCTATCAATTGGGCGTGAAGCCGATCGGCCTAGGGGCGCGCGACACCCTGCGCCTTGAGGCCGGCCTGAACCTGTCGGGCACGGACATGGACGAGACCACCTCGCCCCTGGAATCCGGCCTGGAATGGACCATCGCCTGGGAACCGGAAGACCGTGCGTTTATCGGCCGCGCCGCCATCACCCCCCATCGCCATACCCCGCCGGCCATGAAACTGGTCGGGCTGTTGTTGCACGAAAAAGGCGTATTGCGCAACGGGCAGAAGGTATTCACGGATACCGGCAAGGAAGGGATAATCACCAGCGGCGGATTTTCCCCCACCCTGGGCCGCGCCATCGCCCTGGCACGGGTGCCATCCGAGGCCGAGATGACTTGCAAGGTGGAAATACGCGGCAAGCGGCACAGCGCTTCCATCGTCAGGCCGCCCTTTGTCCGGCATGGAAAGTCGTGTATTACTGAAATCAATAACGACCTCACTACTTAATACCCGTTACGCAGGAAGGACCAAGCCATGAGCAACCTACCCAAAGAACTGAAATACACCCCCACCCACGAATGGGTGATGATCGCCAGCGACGGCACGGCCACCATCGGCATCACCGATCATGCCCAGGGCCTGCTGGGCGATATCGTCTTCATCGAGCTGCCCGAGATGAGCCGCCAGGTAGCTGCCGGCGAGGAATGCGCCGTGATCGAATCCGTCAAGGCGGCCTCGGATATCTACAGCCCGCTGAGCGGCGAGATCATCGAGACGAACAATGACTTGAGCGATACCCCGGAACTGGTCAATCAGCACCCTTACGGCGATGGCTGGATTTTCCGCATCCGGCTTGACGATCGGACCGAGCTTGATGACCTGCTGGATGCCGCAGCCTATCAGGCTCAGGTCGAAGCCGAAGAACATTAGGGCGCCCATTAATTATTCTCACTAACCCCAGGAAGCCCGGGCATGCCGTTCATCCCCCATACCGATGATGATGTCAAACAGATGCTGGCCGCCATCGGCGCCAACTCCATCGCGCAATTATTCGATGAAATACCTGCCGAGCTGCACGCCCCCGGCCTGCGCAACACACCACCTCAGCTAAGCGAGCAGGAGGTGACGCGCCTGATGCAGGACCGCGCCGCCCAGGACGGCGTGCCGCTGTGTTTTCTCGGCGCCGGGGCCTATGAGCATCATATTCCCGCCGCCGTGTGGGAGCTGGTCGGCCGCGGTGAATTCTATTCCGCCTATACCCCGTATCAGGCCGAGGCCAGCCAGGGCACCCTGCAGATCATCTACGAATATCAAAGCATGATCAGCAGCCTGACGGGCATGGCGGTCTCCAACGCCTCGCTGTACGACGGCGCCTCCGCCCTGGCCGAGGCGGCGCTGATGGCGGTGCGCCTCAACCGCAAATCCAAAAGCCGCCGCATCCTGATGCCGCTGACGGTCAATCCGGCCTATCGCAAAACCGTCAGGACCATTGTCGCCAGCCAGGACATCACGCTGGTGGAAATCCCCTATTGCGCAGAAGGCGGACACACTATACCGGAATCACTGGCGCGTTTTGCCGGCGAGGACATAACCGCCCTGGTAATCCCGCAGCCCAATTTCTTCGGCACCCTCGAAGAAGTGGATGCCCTGACCGACTGGGCACGCGCCCAGGACGCCATTGTCATCGCCGTGGTCAATCCCACCGCCCTGGCCCTGCTGGCTCCGCCGGGCGAGTGGGGTACGCACGGCGCCGATATCGTCTGTGGTGAAGGCCAGCCACTGGGCTTGCCGCTCTCCTGGGGCGGGCCCTATTTCGGCTTCATGTGCTGCAAGGAGGAACATGTGCGCCAGATGCCGGGGCGCATCATCGGCCGCACCGTGGATGCCGATGGCAAGCGCGGCTTTGTCCTGACCCTGCAGGCCCGCGAACAGCATATCCGCCGCTCCAAGGCCACGTCCAATATCTGCACCAATCAGGGCCTGATGGTCACGGCGGCGACTATTTATATGAGTCTGCTCGGCGCCGAGGGGCTGGAGCGCACCGCCCTGGCCTGTCACCACAACACCCAGACCTTGCTGAAAAAACTCACGGCCATCAAGGGTGTCGGCACACTGTTCAACCGGCCCTATTTCCATGAGGCGGTGATACGGTTGCCATGGCCCGCGGCCGAGGTTCTGGCGACACTGACCGAACACGGCGTGTTGGGCGGCCATGATCTGGGCGATGACTATCCGGAACTGGGTCACGCCCTCCTGATCAATGTCACCGAAACCAAAAATGACCGGGACCTGGAGCGCTACGCCAGCCTGCTGGCAGGCATCCTCTCCAAAACAGCAACCGCAACCGTGGAACAAGCCCTATGCTGATTTTCGAACATTCCCGCCCCGGCCGCCGCAACCCGACCCAGTCGCCGCTGGAAAGGGCCGCGCCCGAGAACATTCCGCCACAGTTTCTGCGCAAACAGCGCCCGCTCCTGCCCGAGGTTTCCGAATTGCAGACCGTGCGCCATTACACACGCCTGTCACAGAAAAATTTTTCCATCGACACCCATTTTTATCCGCTCGGCTCGTGCACCATGAAATACAATCCACGCGCCTCCAACAAGCTGGCCATGCTGCCGGGCTTCGCCGCCCGTCATCCCCTGAGCCCGGCCGCCACCGGTCAGGGCTTCATGGCCTGCCTGTATGACATGCAGGAGATCCTCAAGGATGTGATGGGCATGAAGGGCATCTCGCTGACGCCGATGGCCGGCGCCCAGGGTGAATTCGCCGGGATCGCCATGATCCGCGCCTATCACCGCTCGCGCGGCGATACGGCGCGCACCGAGATCATCGTGCCGGATGCCGCGCATGGCACCAATCCGGCCACGGCGGTGATGTGCGGCTACAAAGCCAGGGAGATTCCCACCCGCGAGGACGGCGATGTGGATATCGAGGCACTCCGGGCGGCGGTGGGCCCGCAGACGGCGGGCATCATGCTGACCAACCCCTCCACCCTGGGTGTGTTCGAACGGCGCATCAAGGAAATCGCCGCCATTGTGCATGCCGCGGGCGGGCTGCTGTATTATGACGGCGCCAATCTCAACGCCATCCTGGGCAAGGTCAAGCCGGGCGACATGGGCTTCGACGTTATCCATATCAATCTGCATAAGACCTTCTCCACCCCGCACGGCGGCGGCGGACCCGGCGCCGGTCCGGTGGGCGTGAGCGAGCGTTTGCTGCCGTTTCTGCCGGTACCTATCGTGGCCTTCGACGGCAAACACTACCGCTGGCTGACGGAGCGGGACCGGCCGCAGAGCATCGGCCGCCTGTCGGCACACATGGGCAATGCCGGCATCCTGCTGCGCGCCTACGTCTACATGCGCCTGCTCGGCCGCGAGGGCATGGAGCGGGTCGCCGACTATTCCACCCTGAGCGCCAATTATCTGATGGCCCGGCTGCAACAGGCCGGCTTTGAAGCGGCCCTGCCGGGGCGGCGCGCCAGCCACGAATTCATCATCACCCTCAAGGGACTCGCCAGGGAGACCGGCGTCACGGCCATGGATGTGGCCAAACGCCTGCTGGATTACGGTTATCATGCCCCGACCACCTACTTCCCCCTGATCGTGCCCGAGTGTCTGCTCATTGAGCCAACCGAGACCGAAAGCAAGGAAGAGCTGGACGGCTTCATCAGCGCCATGCAGAAAATCGCCGAGGAGGCCAGAACCCGGCCGGAGCTGGTCAAGAGCGCGCCGCATACCCTGTCACGGCGCCGCCTCGACGATGTGCGCGCCGCGCGTGAACTGGACCTGGCCTGGCGGCCGGCCACTTCGGGACAATGACGAACGGCCAGAAACCACGCGGCCTGACGCGCCTGATCAAGGCCGCCGGTTATTCCCTGGCCGGACTGAAGGCCGCCTGGCGCCACGAAGAGGCCTTCCGCATCGAGGTCATCCTGTTCGTGATCCTGGCGCCGCTCGCCCTCTGGCTGGGCGAGACCGGACTGCAACGGGCCCTGCTGATCGGCAGCCTGATGCTGGTGTTGATCGCGGAGCTGGTCAACTCCGCCATCGAGACCGTGGTGGACCGTTTCGGCGGCGAGCAGCATGAGCTGTCTGGCCGCGCCAAGGATATCGGTTCGGCGGCGGTGTTCATCGCCCTGGGCAATGTCGTCATCATCTGGGCGCTTATTATCACCGACCTGTGCCGGCCCTAGTATTTTTTAAGTTGTAGTTGTAGGGTGGATAAGCGCAGCGCATCCACCAATGGTGTCAATTGATTTTCCAATGGCATACCATTTCATAGCCGATGATGGTGGATGCGCTGCGCTTATCCACCCTACAACTTATTATCACCGACCTGTGCCGGTCCGCACATTATTAGCATTGCTCAAGAAGGAAGAAGATCATGTCAGCACTCATCTGCGGTTCGTTTGCCTACGACAACATCATGGTGTTCCATGACCGGTTCAAGAATCACATCCTGCCCGACAAGGTGCACATGCTGAACGTCTCGTTCCTGGTGCCGGAAATGCGCCGCGAATTCGGCGGCTGCGCCGGCAACATCGCCTACAATCTGAAACTGCTGGGCGGCGACCCCCTGCCGATGGGCACCGTGGGTCATGACTTCGGACCCTATGCCACCTGGTTCGAACGCTGCGGCATCAACCGCCAGCACATCAAGGTCATCAACAGCACCTACACCGCTCAGGCCTTCATCACCACCGACATGGACGACAACCAGATCACCGCCTTCCATCCCGGCGCCATGAGCATGTCCCACGAAAACCGGGTCAGCGCCGCCAGCGGCGTCACCCTCGGCATCGTCTCACCCGACGGGCGCGACGGCATGATCGAACATGCCGGCCAGTTCGCCGAGGCGGGCATCCCGTTCATCTTCGATCCCGGGCAGGGCCTGCCCATGTTCGAGGGCCACGAGCTGATGCGCTTCATCGAGCAGGCCAGGTGGACCACCTGCAACGATTATGAAGCCCAGTTGCTGCAGGAGCGCACCGGCAAGTCGGCGCATGAGCTGGCGGAACATCTGGAGGCCCTGATCATCACCCGCGGCGCCCAGGGCTCGGTGATCTATACCAGGAAACATCGCCTGGAAATCCCCGCCGCCGTTCCCGTGACGATCAAGGACCCCACCGGCTGCGGCGATGCCTATCGCGCCGGCCTGCTCCATGGCCTGATGAACGACATGGACTGGGAAACCACCGGGCGCATCGCCACACTGATGGGGGCGATCAATATTTCCCAGCATGGCACGCAGAATCACCAATTCTCCGCCGATGAATTCGGCGATCTGTTCAAGGAGCAGTTCGGCTTCGGTTACTGATTACTGGCGCGGGATTGAGAAATAGACTTTCGCAAGCTGTCGCTCGCTAAAATGGTATGCCTTCTGAAAATCAATTGACACCATAAAATGGTATGCATTCGGAAAATCAGATAACACCATCCCACAGGGCATAATCAACACCCTACAACTATCAAAACTATTGAATGGTGGGTTTTATCTCACTATCTCGGCTGTCTCAAGACGCTTGTCCACGCGCAACAGGCCCGCCAGCTCATCGGCGGGCACAGGCCGGCTGAAATAATAGCCCTGCATATGGTCACAGTGGTTTGTGGCCAGATAATCCAGTTGCTCCCGGGTCTCCACGCCCTCGGCGATCACCTTCATTTTCATGCTGTGGGCCATGGCGATGATGGAACGGGCGATGGCGGCGCTGTCTTCATCGGTGGTGATGTCAGAAATAAAGCTGCGGTCGATCTTCAGGATATCCAGCGGCAGGCGCTTGAGATAGCTCAGCGAGGAATAACCGGTGCCGAAATCGTCCACCGACAGACGCACGCCCAGCTCCTTGAGCCGGCTGAGCGTCTTCACCGTTTCGTCGATATCCCTGATGATGGTGCCCTCGGTAATCTCGATATCCAGATACCGATGCTCAAGGCCCACCTCCTCCAGAACGGCCTCCACGTTGGCGCTCAGACTCTTTTGCAGAAATTGCCTGGCGGATAAATTGACCGCCACGGCAATCGAGGGCAGGCCGAGCTCCTGCCAGGCGCGGTTTTGCCCGCAGGCCGTGGCCAGCACCCATTCCCCCACGGGTGCGATCAGCCCGGTTTCCTCCAGCAGGGGGATGAATTCCGCCGGGGAGATGACGCCATGCTCCGGCGTCGTCCAGCGCAACAGGGCCTCGGCGCCGATCATCCTGCCGGTCATCAGATCCATCTGCGGTTGAAACACCAGCGTGAACTCATTCAGTTCCAGGGCGGTGCGCAGGCGAGCCGACATGGATAAACGCCGCACCGATTTGCCGGCGCTCATGTCGGCGGAATAAAACTGGAACTCGCTCCATTCCTGTTCCTTGCAGCGTTGCAGGGCGATGTCGGCCTGCTTGAGCAGGGTCTGGGCATCGGCATGCTCCGCCGTAGACAGGCTGATGCCGATACTGCCGTTGATCACGATCTCGTGCTCGCCGATCCCGATGGGCTGGGTGAGCGCCTCGAGGACCTGTCGGGCCAGCGCGGAGACTTCATCCGGTGATTCAATATCAACAATCAACAGGGCGAAGATATCCCCGCCGATCCTGGCCAGGGTATCGCACTGGCGCAGGATGCCGCGCAGCCGCACCGAGAGTTTCTGCACCAGCTTGTCGCCCACATCATGGCCCAGGGTTTCATTGATGTTCTTGAAGTGGTGCAGATCCAGCAGCAGCACGGCCAGCAGATTGCCGGCCGCATGCACCTTGCCCAGCGCCTGTTCAGTGCGGGTCATGAACAGGGTGCGGTTGGGCAGATCGGTCAGGATGTCGTAATTGGCCAGGTAATCAAGCCGCGCCTCGGCCTGCAACTCGTCGGTGATGTCCTTGCCGGTGGAAATGAAGTGGCTGATGCCGCCGCCACCGATCTTCAATGACCGGATGGTTTTCTGTTCGAAATAGATGCTGCCGTCCCTGCGGCGGTTGATGAAGGTGTCGCTGAAGATCTCGCCCCTGTTGAGGGCCCGCCACATGCGCTCGTAAAAGGCCGGCACAAGTTGCCCGGATTTGACCATATTGGGCCGCCTGCCCAGCAGCTCGCTCTTGCTGTATCCGGTCATGCGCTCATAGGCCGGATTGACATATTCGATGACGCCCTGTGGATCGGTGATCATCACCGCCTCCTGGGTCTGCTCGATGATGCCGGACAGCTTGCGCATGGTCGCCTCGGCCTCCTTGCGCCGGGTGATATCGCGCAGGATGACATTCAGAAAGACGCCCTGCGGCGTCTCCACCCGGGAGATCGAAGCCTCGGCGGGAAACTCGGCGCCATCCTTGCGCAGACCGCAGATCTCGGCCCGCTGTCCCATCAGGCGGCTTTGTAACCCATCGGCCATGAACTGTTTGACGTACCGCTCATGCTGTGCGTGGAATTGCCCGGGCAGCAGGACATTCAGCGGCTGGCCGATCATTTCCGCCGCTGCATAACCGAAGATGCGTTCCGCGCCCTGATTGAAATAAGTGATGTGTTGATCCGTGTCGATGGAGATGATGGCATCCTCCGCGGTATCCAGCACCGTGGCCAGAAAATGCTCGGAGGGATTGAAGATCACCGGGCCATGTTGATGTGACCGCGAGACCGTCACACGGCGCAGTACGGCGCTCAGGTGTTCGAGATGCTGAACCGGCACACAGTCGCGCGCGCCGGCGTCGATCAATCTGGCCGCCAAGGCCTCATCCATCCCGGCGGCCACCACGATCACCGGCAGATCGTGACCCTGTTTTTTCAGATCATCCAGTACTGCCTGGGTATCGGCGCCGCGCTCGGGCGCATGATGGACAATCAGCACTTGCCAGGGCTCATTCCCCAGCGCCTCGTGCAGCTCGGCCAGGGAGACGACACACCGGCAATGCAACTCCCTCCACCCCTGCTCTCGCAGCCTAAGCGCCAACGCCTCTGCCTCAGCGTGGGAATCACCCTGTATCAGACAACGCAATTGATCGGACATGGACCATCCTTTGACACAAATTTATTTTTCTTATATCTGGACACCCGGCAGTACTGCGGTATT
>MGXL01000123.1:11467-20793 GCA_001801365.1 Gammaproteobacteria bacterium RBG_16_57_12
GTCCCACCAGGCATTTCGGCGCGGGGCAATCAACTATTTGATGATTTCTGTACGAATTCATGGGCGTGCAAAACATATACACGCATGGATTGTATTGTTATAGACAGGGTCTGAACCTTTGTCCAGACATTATCCCAGATTTTCCAGTTCTGCCGGGCCAAGTAGCGGCGCCTGGCATTCGGTGCCGGCGCACACATAGGCCACCAACTGACCGGGGATGGCGGTTTTGCGCGCCAGGGCCTCGGGCAAACCGGCGGCGCTATCGGAAATGGCCAGACACATCAACCGCGGCCTGAAATCCCGCTGACACAAACGCTGCCAGGCGGGCAGATCCCGCGCCGGGCCGCGCAGCACCGCTATTTGAGTCGGGTACAGGCTTTCCTCCAGGGCCAGCAACAGGGCATTATGGGCGTAGGGGGCCTGGGACAGGTTCTCCCAGGCCATGACGAGCGTGGCCTGCGCGGCATCGAGATAACGCGGCTCACCCAGCAGAAAACCAAGACGCAACAGCGCCTGCGCCGCGATACCGTTGCCCGCGGGCAAGGCGTCATCGGCCAGGGGGCGCGGGCGATGGATCAAGGGCTCGTGATCATCGGCGGTAAAAAAGAATCCGCCCGCGGCCGGGTCATGGAAATGCGCCAGCACCGTATCCGCCAGCGCCACGGCCAGGCGCAGATCATCGCTGTTCCAGCGCACCTGCAACAGCTCCAGCAAGGCATCGATGAGAAATACGTAGTCATCCAGATAGGCCATCAGATGCGCCCGGCCATCCTTGCTGCAGGCCAGCAACCGCCCGTCGCGATAAAGCCGTGAGCGGATGAAGGCCACGGCGCGTTCCGCCGAGACGATGTACTCCGGGCGCTGCAACAGCCGCCCGGCCACGGCCATGCCCTTGATCATCAGGGCATTCCAGCTGGTCAGGATTTTTTCATCCCGGCCCAGCGCCATGCGTTGGGCGCGTAGTTCCAGCAGGTGTTTGCGCGCCGCCTTGAGCGTTTTTTCAACAGATGGCACAGAAGTGCCGGTCTGTCTGGCCAGTTCCTCAATCTCCACGGCCTGATACAGATGCCAGCGGCCTTCGAAATTGGCGGCCTGGTCCAGTCCATAGGCCCTGGCAAACAGCTCGAAGCTCGGGCGATCCAGCAGGGCCTTGATCTCATCCCGGTCCCAGACATAGTAGTGGCCTTCGGCGCCATGCACATCGGCATCGAGGCTGGCGTAATAGCCGCCCTCCGGCGACTGCATCTCGCGCAATACCCACTCGGCGGTATCCTCGGCCACCTGACGAAACAGAGTTTCTCCCGTGGCCTGCCAGGCCTGGGCATACAGGGTCAGCAAGGGGCCATTGTCATAGAGCATTTTCTCAAAGTGAGGAATGCGCCAGTTTTCATCCACGGCGTAACGGCAGAAGCCACCACCCAGTTGGTCATAAATCCCGCCGTGCGCCATGGCTTTGAGGGTGTGCGTCACCATGGCCAGGGCCTGCGTATCCGGATGGTTGGTTTCCCGGGTGGCCGCCCAGTGCCGCAGCAGCCGCTCGCAATGGGTGGGATGGGGAAACTTGGGCGCCTGGCCAAATCCGCCATGGCTGGCATCGTAGATCTGCCCGAGCTGGCGCCGCGCAATATCCAGCGGGCCCGGCACCAGGCGGACCTCCTGTTTGAGCTCGATATGGTCCATGTGGCGCAGGGCCTCGGCGAGCGAGGCGTTTTGCTCGCGGATATCGGCCAGGCGTTCGCGATAAAACCCCGCCACCTGCTTCATCAGCTCGATGAATGACGGCAGGCCGTGGCGGGGCGCATTCGGGAAATAGGTCCCGACGAAATACGGATACAGATCGTCCGGCGTCAGGAACACGGTCAGCGGCCAGCCGCCGCCACGCTGGGTGAGCAATTGATGGGCGCTCTGATATATGCGGTCCAGATCAGGGCGCTCCTCGCGATCCACCTTGATGTTGATGAACAGCTCGTTCATCACCTGTGCCGTGGCCGCATCCTCGAAGGATTCATGGGCCATGACATGACACCAGTGACAGGCGGAATAACCGATGGACAGCAGGATGGGTTTATCGTCGCTCCGCGCCCGGGCCAGGGCCTCCCCGCCCCAGGGATACCAGTCCGCCGGGTTATGGGCATGTTGTAGCAGATAGGGACTGGTCTCATGGATCAGGCGGTTGGCGGGCACAGAGCTAGTCATCATAAAATCCTGGCTGATGAGTCAGACATTTCATCATAGCAGCCTTCAGCCTTCTCTGGTGAGGCACAACTGTGGATAATGGGTGCCCTGAGAACGAGGATGCCCCCCATGGAACTTGCGCCACTGCGCCTCAAAAAAGACGAAGACCGCCGCTTGCGCGCCGGCCACCTGTGGGTGTTCAGCAATGAAGTCGACACCCAGGTCACGCCCCTGTCGGGTTTTACGCCCGGGCAGGCGGTCGCCATCCAGGCGGCCAATGGCAAGCCCCTCGGCAACGGTTATGTCAACCCCGCTTCCCTGATCTGTGCCCGGCTGGTGAGCCGCGATCCCCACTATCAGTTGAACCAGTCCTTGCTGGTACACCGTCTCAATATCGCGCTGGCGCTGCGCGAATCCCTGTTCGACAAACCCTGTTATCGCCTGGTGTACGGCGAGGGTGACGGCCTGCCGGGACTGGTGGTGGACCGCTTCAATGATGTGCTGGTGGCCCAGATCACCACGGCCGGCATGGAGCAGGTGAAAGAGGCGGTCATCGCCGCGCTGGACAAGGTGCTGCGCCCGCGCGCCATTGTGCTGCGCAACGACAGCGGCATCCGCGCCCTGGAGGGTCTGGACAGCTATGTGGCAACGGCCCTGGGCGAGGCCCCCGACCAGGTCCCGCTGGAGGAAAATCACACCCGGTTCGAGGCCCCCGTGCTGGGCGGGCAAAAAACCGGCTGGTTCTACGATCACCGCATGAACCGCGCCCGCATGCAGCACTATGTGCGCGACCGGCGGGTGCTGGACGTCTTCAGCTATATCGGCGGCTGGGGGGGGCAGGCCGCCACGGCAGGCGCCCGCCAGGTCACCTGCATCGATGCTTCGGAGCAGGCGCTGGACCGGCTGCATCACAACGCCCGGCTCAATCAGGCGCAGGACAAGATCGACACGATCTGCGGCGATGCCTTCGATGCGCTCAAGGCCCTGCGCGAGGAACAGCAGAAATACGAGGTTGTGATCCTCGATCCCCCGGCCTTCATCAAGCGCAAAAAAGATCTCAAGGAAGGGCTGCTGGCCTATCAGCGCATCAATCAGCTGGCCATGCAACTGGTGGCGAAGGACGGCATTTTAATCTCGGCCTCCTGCTCGTTTCAACTGGAACGCCCGCGCCTGCGGGAGGCCATGCAGAAGGCCGCGCGCCATCTGGACCGCAATCTGCAGATCCTCGAGCAGGGGCATCAGGGACCGGATCACCCGGTGCACCCGGCCATTCCCGAGACCGATTATCTCAAGGCGTATTTCACCCGCCTGCTGCATGACTGAGCATGATATTATCCTAAAAACCTCAGTTGACCGCTTATTTGGATATTCAACAGCATGTTTCTAAATTATGTTTTCCCAAATTGGGGGCTCACCCATCTGATGGACACGCTACAGACTGGATTGCACGCTTTTGCGGGTCCATGGCTGCGTTGTAACTCCTTGGAATGGAACAACCATTCCGCGTCGTCACGCCTTGCCCTGGACCCGCAAAAGCGCACACTCCAGCCTGTTCAACTGAGGCTTTTAGGATTATTCAAGCCATGCTGACCTACCCCGACATCAACCCCATCGCCCTGCAGCTCGGCCCGCTCAAGGTGCACTGGTACGGCGTCATGTATCTGGTAGCCTTCGCCAGCGCCTGGTGGCTGGGGCGGCGGCGCGCCCGCCTGCCGAACTCGGGCTGGGACGATCAGCAGGTGGCCGATCTGATTTTTTATGGCGCCCTTGGCGTAGTGCTGGGCGGGCGTGTCGGCTACACCCTGTTCTACAATCTCGATGGCTTCCTGGAAAATCCCCTGGTCATTTTCCGCCTCTGGGAGGGCGGCATGTCTTTCCACGGCGGTCTGCTGGGGGTGATCGCCGCCATGGGCCTGTATGCGCGCAAGGCCGGCAAGGGATTCTTCCAGGTCAGCGATTTTGTCGCGCCGCTGGTACCCATCGGCCTGGGCGCGGGACGCCTGGGCAATTTCATCAACGGCGAACTGCCCGGACGCATTACCGAGCTGCCCTGGGGCATGATCTATCGGCATATCGATGATTTCCCGCGCCATCCTTCCCAGCTCTATCAGGCGGCCACCGAAGGCGCGCTGCTGTTCATCCTCCTGTGGTGGTATTCGAAAAGGCCGCGCCCCGCCATGGCGGTTTCCGGCCTGTTTTTACTGGGTTATGGCATCTTCCGCTTCAGCACCGAATTCGCACGCCAGCCCGATGTGCAACTCGGCTTCATCGCCTTCGACTGGCTCACCATGGGCCAGCTGCTCTCCACCCCGATGATCGTCTGCGGCGCGGCGTTCCTGTGGTGGGGCTACAGGCATCATCCGGTTCCTCACCATCAACAGCGAAAGGCGGATTGAAACCATGCGGCAATATCTGGATTTGATGCAACACGTGCTGGACCACGGCGTGCGCAAGGAAGACCGCACCGGCACCGGCACCCTGAGCGTCTTCGGCCATCAGATGCGCTTTGATCTGGGCGCGGGTTTTCCGCTGGTGACCACCAAGAAATGCCACCTGCGCTCCATCATCCATGAGCTGCTGTGGTTCCTCAAGGGTGATACCAATATCCGCTATCTGCAGGACCACCAGGTCACCATCTGGGATGAATGGGCCGATGCCAACGGCGATCTGGGGCCGGTATACGGTTATCAGTGGCGCTCCTGGCCGAGTGCCGATGGCCGCCACATCGACCAGATCAGCCAGGTCGTCGCGCAGATCAAACGTAATCCCGACTCGCGCCGCCTGATCGTCAGCGCCTGGAACGTGGGCGAGATCGAGCGCATGGCCCTGCCGCCCTGCCACGCCTTTTTCCAGTTCTATGTGGCCGAGGGCCGGCTGTCCTGCCAGCTCTACCAGCGCAGCGCCGATATCTTTCTGGGCGTGCCTTTCAACATCGCCTCCTATGCCCTGTTGACCCTGATGGTGGCCCAGGCCACCGGCCTGCGGCCCGGCGAGCTCATCCACACCCTGGGCGATGCGCACCTCTACAGCAATCATCTGGAGCAGGCGCGCCTGCAACTCGGCCGCACACCCCATCCCCTGCCGGTCATGAAACTCAACCCGGCGGTCACCGATATTTTCAGTTTCAAATTTGAAGACTTCGAACTGGTGGGTTATGAAGCCCATCCCGCCATCAAGGCGCCGGTGGCGGTATGATCTCCATCATCGTGGCGATGGCCGACAATCGGGTGATCGGCATCGGCAACCGCCTGCCCTGGCATTTGCCCGGCGATTTGAAATGGTTTCGCCAGAACACCCTGGGCAAGCCGGTGATCATGGGGCGCAAGACCTTCGAGTCCATCGGCCGGCCCCTGCCGGACCGCACCAATATCATCGTGACCCGCGACCGGGACTATCACCAGGCAGGTTGCCTGGTGGCGCATTCCATCGATGAGGCCTTGAACGCGTGCCGGGAGGCGGCGGAGGTGATGATCATGGGCGGCGCCTCGTTCTATGAACAGTTGCTGCCGCGCGCCGACCGCCTCTATCTGACCCAGGTCCATGCCGAGGTGCCGGGGGATGCCTGGTTTCCGGACATCGACTGGACGCAGTGGCGGGAAACCTGGCGCGAGGACCACGGCGGCGATGACAAAAATCCCTACCCCTACAGCTTGGTACGCTACGAACGCATCCGGCCTACAACATCCGCATCGTGAGCGCCGCCTGCGCCTGGCGCAGCTTTTGTTCGCGCAGATGCTCATCCAGCACCGGCATGGCGAAGATCGCCTCGAGCTGATTGACCTGGGCGCACACCAGCGACAGAGCGTCGGCCAGGGCGGCGGCGTTCAGGCCCAGCAGGGCCTGCATGCGTTCCGCGGTGGCGCGGAACGAGGCGGGAAATTCGGACAGCAGGTACATGTCGGCGATGGCGCCGGAAAAGGCCACGCATAGATCAAAGGCTTCGGCCTGGGTCTGGGTCAGGCCGGTGCCGGTGATGCAATGACTGCAGTAGGCCGCGACGGAGAATTTCTGCGGCAGGCCCCAATACTCGATCAGCCAGGCGCTGACATCCGCGTGATCCGCCCCGAGCGCGGCGAGTTCCGCCTCGCAACAGCGAGTGTGGAAATTGCCGGCATCGTCACCCGGCAGGGAACCATAGATCTGCGGCCTGATCTGCGCCAGGGCCAGGATGCCGATATCCTGCATCAGACCGATCAGAAACAACTGCTCGGCATCCTTGCGCTTCAACATGCGGCCGATCACCCGGCTGGCCAGGGCGCACAACAGCGAGCGCCGCCAGTAGCTGTCCAGATCAATCACCTTGTCAGAGAGATTGCGCTGCATGTCCTTCTGCATCTGCTGGACGCAGAACGCCAGCGCCAGGGCCAGGGAACCATCGATACCGATCAACAGCAGGGCCTCACGCAGATTGTCGCATTGCCGCACACCGTAGAGCGGGGAATTGGCCACCTGTAATATCCGCGCCACCATGCCGGGGTCGGTCTTGATGACATCCTCCACATCGTCAAAGGACGCCTCCGGGTCGCGGCCCAGGTCGATGATGCGCAACATCAACGATGTCGGCACGGGGAAATCATCGCACTCCCGCAGTTGTTCCAGTACTTCTTCGCTCAGCATAGCTCCGCCTGCCGCCTGTGGATTTTTGCTTAATATGTGTCATTCCCCGAATTTCTGCAAATATCCAATTGCCCGGGTACTGCGCCCTCAAGACTGCCGGCGGCACGGCACGCTGACATGGCTGAAGTCATCCAGGCACAGGGCGGTGAGGCAGCCGCCCCACACACAGCCGCCATCCACGCCATAGACGCCGAAGCCCTGGTAATAGCCCAGCGCCGCCCAGTGGCCGAACACGATGGTGAGCTCGCGATTGCGGCGCCGTGGCGAGGCGAACCAGGGCTGCAGATTGTTCGGCTGGGTGCCGGGCGGCCCCTTGCATTTGAGGTCCAGCCGCCCCTGTTCATCCACGTAGCGCATGCGCGTCAGGGCATTGGTGATATAACGCAGGCGCTCCCAGCCTTCGAGATCATCTCGCCATTGATCGGGCGTGTTGCCATACATGTGGGAAAAATAGGCATGATAGTGCGGACCGCTCAATGCCTGTTCCAGCTCGGCGGCGCAGGTCAGGGCCGTGGTCAGGTCCCACGGCGGGGCCAGGCCGGCATGCGCCAGGACTATTCCGCCGGCCGGGTCATAATGCAGTAATGGCCGCCGGCGCAGCCAGGCCAGCAGCTCCTCGCGATCCGGCGCGGAGAGGATCGCCTGCAGACTGCTGTCCCGGCTGCCGGGCATATCCCCCCGCGCAGCCAGGGCCAGCAGATGCAGGTCATGGTTGCCCAGGACGGTAATCGCCTGCTCGCCCAGACCCTTCACCAGGCGCAGCACTTCCAGGGACTGCGGACCCCGGTTCACCAGATCGCCGGTAAACCATAAACGGTCCTGCCCGCTGTTGAATTGTATGGCCTCCAGCAGTGCCTGCAACTCGGACATACATCCCTGCACGTCGCCGATTACATAGGTTGCCATAGAGCACTCTCGTTGCCTGATCATCAGTCCATAAACAACTGGCCCGTCATGCGACGGGCCAGTTGTTTCCAGCGAAGCTTCGCTATTATTCTAGAAAGCGGTTTCAAAGAGCAAGGTGGCGCGGTGATCCTTGCTCGCCTGCTCCCCGCTGAAGGTCTCGTACATCGGCTGAATGGTGAGGTTCTGCGCCAGCTTCACGTAGGCGCCGAGTCCCACGCGGTCCATGGCCTTCAGAGTCGGGTGCCCGTTGTCATGGCGGCTCACGCTGGCCAGGACATGCACCTTCGGTGTGACGCTGTATTCCATGTCCAGCCCCAGGCCGCGCGGCACATCGGCATATCCGGCATTGTGCAGATAGACGGTGTTGGCCGCTCCATCGTCTTTACCGCCTTGGGCATACAGCAGATAGGCACCCAGTTCCTTGCCGCCCACCTCGCCCTGGAACTGGGCGTCAAGATACCAGGCCTCGGTGACGAAGTCGGTCAGGACATCGGCAGTGCACAGATCGGCATCATCGCAGGTGGCCGTGGTCTTGCCACTATACCCCCCCACACCGATGCCCACGTCATTGCCGCCAAGATTCGGCGTCCAGGCCAAGCGCGCATAGGTGGAGAGATCGCCCCCGGTATCCCGCTTGGTATGGCCGGCGACAACGCTGTCCGGCATATAGAAGGTTACGGCCGCGTAGAAATCACTGTTGTGGGCATGCAGGGCCACCCCGGTCGCCGCGCCGGAGAGGTCCAGGCCGCCCTGGCCCTGCGAGGCCTTGGAGGCACGCTCGAAGGGACGATGGTTGCGTATCGACCCAGTATTCATCAGTTCAAAACCAAAGGACGCGCCCAGGCCGTCGGTGGCGAAACCGGTCATCCCCAGGTTCAGGCCGTTATCCAGCGACCGGGTATAAGAGATCTTGTAGGACAACAGATCATTGGCCATCTCCATGAATCCGCCGGCGCCTTCGGTAAGTCGCCCGCCCACCAGCAGGGCCGATTCATCCGGAAAATCCCATTTCGGCCGGATGGTATTGTCATCCCATACGCGTGTTTTGATGAAAAAACTGGCGTTGAGAGTGGGTGGCACACTCAGGCTATCCCCTTCCAGCATCTGCTGGCCAGTCTGGGAAAAACCGGTGGCCACGAACTGCCGGCCAAAGGTATTCAATTTGGGAAAATGCTGAAAATGACAGGTTGAGCACTCGGCATTCATCTGACGACTATAGGCCGGTACTGCTGACGCCTCCTGAGGCATTATACTGACAGTGAACACCACCAGGGCCCCAAGGGCCGGTAGCGTACGGTTCAAAACTTGATCTAATTGAAGTCGAATCATGGCCTTATCTCCTGTTGTTGGCATTACGCTCAGGTGGATTCTCAGAGTGCCTTCCCTGGCGTCTGGCGATTGATCCACCTCTTTTCCGCGTAATATTTAAGGTTTATTGGTAATAAGATCGGCCCATTGATTCCAAACTTGAGGTAAATCACTAAATCTGTTGAATAAATTAAATTTGTTCTAAAAAAAATGAGGTAAGGGCGCAGGGTATCAGGCGGGCGGAACGTGCAGGCTGAAGGTCACCGGGCCGTCATTGATCAGGCCCACCTGCATCTGGGCGCCAAACCGGCCGCTGGCGA
>MGXL01000124.1:0-2126 GCA_001801365.1 Gammaproteobacteria bacterium RBG_16_57_12
GCCAGGGCCAGTCCGGCATGCGGGCCGGGAATATCCAGCCGCACCATCGGCATGACAAACGCCATGCTCATGATCAGATTGCTGACCAGGGCAATGACCGCCACCCGCACCGGGGTCCGGGTATCCTGCCGAGCATAAAATCCCGGCACCAGCACCTTCACCAGTATGAAACCCAGCAAGCCCAGGGAATAAGCCATCAGGCTCAGCCGGGACATCTCCAGATCCCGGCTGTCGAAGGCGCCGTATTGAAACAAGGCACAAAGCAGCGGGCCGGACAACATCGCCAGGCCCAGAGTAGCGGGTATGCCGATCAGCGCCACCCAGCGCAGCGCCCAGTCCAGGGTGTGGGAAAATTCTTCCGGTGCGGCGGCGGCATGTTTGCGGGACAGAGCGGGCAGTATCACCGTGGCCAGGGCCACGCCGAATACCCCCAGGGGAAACTCCACCAGGCGGTCTGAGTAATACAGCCACGACACGCTGCCGGTAATCAGGAACGAGGCGATCACGGTGTTGATGAGCAGATTGATCTGCGTGACCGACACGGCAAAGATCGATGGCCCCATCAGCGACAGGATGCGCCTCACCCCAGCATCCGCCATGCCCCAGCGCGGCCGGGGCAACAGGCGCAGGCGGTACAGGAACGGCAGCTGGAACAGCAGTTGCACCACCCCGCCGATAAACACGCCCCAGGCCAGCGCCAGCACCGGCGGATCGAACAGGGGCGCGAGCCAGATCGCGGCGCCGATCATGGCCAGATTCAGAAACACCGGGGTCAGCGCCGGCACGGCAAAGCGGCCATAGGTATTCAGCACCCCGGAGGCGAGCGAGGCCAGCGAAATAAACAGGATGTAGGGAAAGGTGATGCGCAACATGTCTGCCGCCAGCATCAGTTTGGGCTGGTCGTCCATGAATCCCGGGGCAAACAGCACAATCAACAGCGGCGCCGCCAGCACCCCGGCCAGCGTCACCAGAAACAGCACCCCGGCCAGGGTGCCGGCCACATGATCCGCCAGACGCCGCACCTCATCATCGCTGCGTGTGGCCCGGTATTCCGACAACACCGGCACGAAGGCCTGGGAAAATGACCCCTCGGCAAACAGCCGGCGCAGGAAATTGGGTATCTTGAAGGCGACAAAAAAGGCATCGGTCCCGGCGCCGATGGGGAAAAACCGGGCAATCACCATGTCGCGCGCCAGCCCCAGCACCCGGGAGATCAGGGTCATGAAACCGACCACGGCGGTGGACTTTAGCAGGTGCTTGCTCACAGGATGACGGTCGTGTCGTTATTGTTCCGGATAGCGCGTATTAGACCATAATACCCAGCTCACCGGCATTTCAAGGCATTTTAATTTGACAAACAGGCCGAAAATCCGCATAGTATCCCGCTCTGAAATTCAATGATCGGTAAGGAGTTTTACCTTGGCCAATACAGCACAAGCAAAAAAGCGCGCCCGCCAGGCGGAAGTACGTCGCAGCCGCAATGTCGGCCAGCGTTCCAGCCTGCGGACCGCTGTCAAGAAAGTCGTCAACGCCCTCGCCAGCAAGGATAAAAGCCAGGCCGAGGCGGCCTATAAAATCGCCGTACCCGCCCTCGACAAGATGGCTCGCAAAGGCATCATCAACAAAAGCAAGGCGGCCCGTCACAAGAGCCGTCTGAACGCGCACATCAAGGCGCTGTAAGGATCACCCTCCATCCCACTAAAAAAGCCGGTCTCGAACCGGCTTTTTTAGTGGGGGGAACATCAGAATCAAATCAACACCAGATTGTCGCGGTGGATCAGTTCCGGTTCATCCACATAACCCAGGATCGCCTCGATCCGGTCACTGGCCTGCCCCATGATCCGGCGGGCCTCCTCGGCATTATAATTGGCCAGGCCACGGGCAATCTCCCGGTCGTCTTCACTGACACAGGCCACCACTTCGCCGCGGGAAAAACTGCCGGTCACCGCCTTGACGCCCACCGGCAGGAGACTGCGCCCGGATTGTGTCAGTACCCTGACCGCCCCCTGATCCAGGGTTAAACGCCCACGTACCTGTAATTGTCCCGCCAGCCACTGCTTGCGCGCCGCCATCGGGGCCTTGCCCGCCAGCAACAGGGTACCCAGCTCCTCACCCGCATACAGGCG
>MGXL01000124.1:2167-2580 GCA_001801365.1 Gammaproteobacteria bacterium RBG_16_57_12
CACCGGAACGTGCCGCCAGGCGCGCCGCCCGGACCTTGGTCAACATGCCGCCGCGGCCAAGTCGCCCGGCACTGCCGCCCGCCATTTCATCCAGGCGGGTATCATCGGCCTCCCCTTTGCGCACCAGTTCGGCATCGGGATGACTGCGCGGATCCTTGTTATACAGCCCCTGCTGATCGGTCAGGATCACCAGCAGATCGGCCTCGACCAGATTGGCCACCAGGGCCGCCAGGGTGTCGTTGTCGCCAAAGCGGATTTCCTCGGTGGCCACGGTATCGTTCTCGTTCACCACCGGGATGACAGCCAGCGAGATCAGGGTGGAAAGGGTGCTGCGGGCATTGAGATAGCGGCGGCGGTCGGAGAGATCCTCATGGGTGAGCAACACCTGAGCCGTGCGCAGGCCATGCTGCTGG
>MGXL01000124.1:2596-2916 GCA_001801365.1 Gammaproteobacteria bacterium RBG_16_57_12
TCTGCACCAGTCCCATCTGGCCCACGGCGGCGGCGGCCTGCAATTCATGCAGGGCCTTGGGACGCGCCTCCCAGCCCAGGCGTTTCATCCCTTCGGCCACGGCGCCGGAGGAGACCAGCACCACTTCCACGCCATGCCGGTGCATCTCCGCCATCTGCCCTGCCCAGGCGGTAATATCCTCAACGGCCAGGCCACGCCCTTCATTGGTGATCAGGGCGCTGCCGATCTTGACCACCCAGCGCCGGGTATTGGCGATCTCTGCTCGCGTGCTCATGCTCATATTTCTAATGGCCAGCCCTGATTCTATTCTGCGCCCGCCG
>MGXL01000124.1:2985-7184 GCA_001801365.1 Gammaproteobacteria bacterium RBG_16_57_12
CGGCCGAGATGCGGAACACCGGTCCCTGCCAATCCAGGCGTCGCACGATTTCATCACAATAAGGCTGACGTTCCTCGGGCGGCAACAAATCGATTTTATTCAACACCAGCCATCGCTCCCGCTTGGCCAGTTCGGGGCTGAATTTTTCCAGTTCCCGCTCGATGGCGCGCACATCTTCCACCGGGTCGGACGTACCGCCGGGAGGCATGATATCCACCATATGCAGCAGCAGACGGGTGCGCGCAAGATGCTTCAGAAAGCGGATGCCCAGGCCCGCCCCTTCCGCCGCGCCTTCGATCAACCCGGGAATGTCGGCGATCACGAAGCTGCGGTCCAGCTCGATGCTGACCACTCCCAGATTGGGGTGCAGGGTGGTGAATGGATAGTCCGCGACCTTGGGACGTGCCGCCGACACAGCGCTGATCAAGGTGGATTTTCCTGCATTAGGCATGCCCAGCAGGCCGACATCGGCCAACAGCTTCAATTCCAGCCGCAGCTGGCGCGCCTCACCGGGGGTTCCGGGAATCGCCTGGCGCGGCGCCCGGTTGGTACTGCTCTTGAAATGGGTATTGCCCAGGCCGCCCCGCCCACCCCTGGCCACTAACAGCCGCTGCCCATCTTCCACCAGGTCGCCGATCAGCTCATCGGTTTCCATGTCATACACCGCTGTCCCTACTGGCACCCGGATGAATAAATCCTCACCGCTCTTGCCGGTGCACTCCTTGCCCATGCCAGGCTGGCCGTTCTGGGCACTGAAATGGCGCTTGAAGCGGAAGTCCACCAGGGTGTTCAGATTATTCTCCGCCACCAGCAGGACACTGCCGCCATGCCCGCCGTCACCGCCGTTGGGGCCGCCAAAGGGTATGTATTTCTCGCGGCGGAAACTGACGCAACCGTTGCCACCCTTGCCGGCCTCGATCTTGATCAGCGCTTCATCGATAAACATCATGACATTTCACCGGGCATAAGTTTATTGGCGTCACTAACAAAAAGCCCCGTCCGGGGACAGGGCTTTGCAGAACCACCACAGGCAATTTGTTTATTCAGCGACTACGCTGACAAATTTGCGGCCCCTGGATCCCTTGGTCTGGAAGATCACCCGACCATCCGCCTTGGCGTAGAGGGTATCATCCTTGCCCCGACCGACATTGACGCCGGGGTGAAACTGGGTGCCGCGCTGACGAACAATAATATTACCCGCGCGCACTTCCTGGCTGCCGAAGCACTTCACGCCCAGACGCTTGGAAGCGGAATCGCGGCCGTTACGGGTACTACCACCAGCTTTTTTATGTGCCATTGCAAAATCTCCTTACGTTATTAGGCCGCGGAAATACCGGTGATCTGGATTTCGGTATAGCCCTGGCGATGTCCCATGCGCTTCATATGGTGCTTGCGGCGACGGAACTTGATGATGTTGACCTTTTTGGCACGGCCATGCGTCTTGATGGTGGCGGTTACCTTGCTGCCGGCGACATGCGGGGTGCCAACCTGTACGGCTTCGCCGTCGGCAAGCATCAGCACCTCAGCGAATTCAACGCTGCCACCGACATCACCGGCCAGTTTTTCCACCTTGAGGGTCTGACCTTCAGACACCTTATACTGTTTGCCGCCGGTCTTGATTACAGCATACATACTTGATTCTCCAACAAAATCCTTCCGAACATGCGGGTCAGCCACTACTGGCTTCCCAACGAAGCTCGCAATTTTAGCCATTCCGCCGCCCGGGGTCAAATAAATCCGCGCAATTCGCCCCCGCCAGGCATACCCGTATTGTTCCAGCCGTTGCAAAGGCACCACGTACAGGGTAGATTGATGGGCCGACAGACAATGCGCTGATAAATGAATACCTTAGCCAACCATATACGCAATAGCCTGTCCCTTGAGGAAATCAAGGCACTGATCGCCGCAGATCGCCGGGCGGTTGATGAACTGGTCCAGGAGCGCCTGCATTCCGAAGTGGATCTCATCAACCAGCTGGGCTATCACATCGTCAACAGCGGCGGTAAACGCCTGCGGCCGATGCTGGTCCTGCTCTCGGCCCGCGCCCTGGGTTATCGCGGCAACAAACACATCAATCTGGCCGCCATCATTGAATTCATCCATACCGCCACACTGTTGCATGACGATGTGGTGGACGGCTCGCTGCTGCGGCGCGGCATCCAGACCGCCAATGCCATCTGGGGCAACCAGTCCAGTGTGCTGGTCGGAGATTTTCTCTACTCACGCGCCTTTGAAATGATGGTGGACGTGGGCCTGATGCCGGTGATGGATATTTTATCCCACACCACCAACACCATCGCCGAAGGCGAGGTCATGCAGTTGCTCAACTGTCACAAACCCGACACCAGCGAAGAGCGCTACATGCAGGTCATCTACCGCAAGACCGCCAAGCTGTTCGAAACCGCGACACGGCTGGGCGCCGTGATCAGCCATGCCGATACGAATATCGAAAAGGCCGCCGCCACCTTCGGCAGACATCTGGGCAACGCCTATCAGATCATCGATGACGTGCTGGATTACAGCTCATCGGCCGGAGAAATGGGCAAGAATGTCGGCAACGACCTGGCCGAGGGCAAGCCCACCCTGCCGTTGATCTACGCCATGCGAACGGGCAACGCGGAGCAATCGCGCATCATCCGCCACGCCATAGAACGCGGCGGACTGAACGATATCGAACAGGTCATCAAGGCCATTGAATCCACCGGCGCGATCGCTTACACTGCGCAGGTCGCGCAGCGCGAGGCGGACCAGGCCTTTGCGGCCCTGGAATACCTGCCCGCCTCGGTCTATCGCGACGCCATGCAATCCTTGACGCATTTTTGCATCAACCGCAGATATTAATCGGGGTGTAGCTCAGTCTGGTAGAGCACTGCCTTCGGGAGGCAGGGGTCGTAGGTTCGAATCCTGTCACCCCGACCAATTCAAAAATTCCCGGCCATCATTTCACGGTTTTGACTTTCCGCCCTGTGTCAGCGCAGCAAGGCCTTGGGGCCATATTTCTCCGGATCGACTATCTCGATTGCCCCTCAAAGGGAGCTGTATCAATCTGCCTCTGGGTAATTCTTGGTATCTCGAATTTGTTGCCTTGTCCCCAGCCATTATCCATAAGCACATTGGGTACCCATTCGGATTATTCAGCCAATACCGAATCGGTATAAATCTGGCGGTAGGCGGCAAATAATGAGCAGATCAACACCGGTATCAGTATCAGCAAGCCCAGCCCGATGGGAATTACGGCGGCTATAAACAGCAACGTCACCAGGATGCTGTAGGTAAAGAACGGGATCATATTGCGCAGGCATCCCTTGAAGCTCAGGGCAAAGGAGCGCATGACCGGCACGCCATGGATGGCCACCAGCGCGGGGGCGAACATATAGGCCATCATAACGGGAATCAGCAGCGCCATGGCCAGCAATACCATAAGCAGCATGGGCACCAGTATAGCCGCAGGATCGGGGGATGAGCGCAGTTGTCCCAGCAGCGCCATGCCATCCATGCCCATGGCAGCGATCAGAATACCAAATGCCACAACGATCACCGCAATCGTCATCAACAGATTAATCAGACCGACCAGCACCAGCGCGCCGGCATTGGTCTGAAATCCCGAAAACAGATCACCCAGAGTGAAGTCGTCTCCCTGATACACCTTCTGGCAACCCAGCATGAATCCGGCGGTAAACACCGGCCCTAGCAGGCTGCCCGCCAGATTGAGCAGAGGAATGAACGACAACCCGGCAAAGATGATCAGCATAACGATACATGCCAGTATCCAGGTGACGGGATTCTGCTTGAAATAATAAAAACCTTCCTTGATCCAGCTCCAGCCGGAGCCGGCCCCCAGTTTCTGCGGCTCGACCAGGGCAAAATCACCTGCCTCAGCCGGTGTGGCGAGATCGGCCTGCGGCTGGTGATAGGGATTATATTCCGTCCCCTGCCCGGCCTTCGATGCCTTGTCTGGCTCATAGGCCACGACATGCTCGACACTGCCCCGCAGCTCCTTGGCCTCGAATGTCGCCCTTCCCGTCGGTGGCGGAGGTGTTACCGGCGCCACGGTCAGCTCCACCTCGGGGACGATATCACACGCCATGCCGGCCTTCTGAATGGCTTGTTGATAGGCCTGCGCCTTGGCGTGATCCAGCCCCTTCTTGACCGTCAGGGGCGCGCCGGAAAAGATTTTTGCGATCCGCCCGGCCTGTTCC
>MGXL01000124.1:7303-7767 GCA_001801365.1 Gammaproteobacteria bacterium RBG_16_57_12
AACGCCCGCCATCTCCAACAATACATTCCAATGTAAATCGTCCGCAGCGCGCTGAGCTTTAATCTGAAAACCTCAGCCCTGTAGGGCGGATGCGCTCGGCAACTGCTCCCTGCGTTGCTCTACCTCCTGCGTCCATGCAGCCGTGTCGCTTATCCGCCCTACATCTGCCCCCATGCCGCCTGTGAAGATTCTTGAAACAGCCGCCAAGGAAGTGCAGACTCATCATAATCTCAATCATTGAGCTTGCACCAATCGTAAAGGACACATGAGCGAACCCAATCCCCGATCCGGCGGGCCTCAACCGCATCGGCCCACCCTCATCGACGCCGCCGAAACCTGGCGACCGCTGCAGCTGCTCAATCTGTTCCGGGTGTTTCTGGCGATCGTCTGTGTATTACAGAGCTTCTGGGACGGTTCGCCGCTCAAGGCAGGCATGTATTCACCCGCCCTGTTCCTGCTGACCT
>MGXL01000124.1:7904-8114 GCA_001801365.1 Gammaproteobacteria bacterium RBG_16_57_12
AGCGGATTTGGCATCATCCTGATCATCACGGTGGCGGGCACGGCCCTGATGCTGTATGGGCTCAGCGGCACCTTCGTGGCCGCCGCCGCGTCGCTGGCCATCCTGGGCGAACAATTGCTGGTACTGTGGTCGGAGGCCTATCACCCCAACTTCACCCATGCCGGATTGCTGGGCACCGCCTATTTCGCCACCGCCCTGTTATTGCAGACC
>MGXL01000125.1:0-124 GCA_001801365.1 Gammaproteobacteria bacterium RBG_16_57_12
CCTGGATCATCAAGCCAACAATGAGGAAAAACAAACCTTGCAGCAAATGGTAATGACGGAAGAGTAGTTATATGAATAAAAATGGAGATGGTTAAAACTAAAATGTGAATACCATCTGACTGAC
>MGXL01000125.1:146-667 GCA_001801365.1 Gammaproteobacteria bacterium RBG_16_57_12
CCAAGCCTGCCGCGAGCCAATCTGCATTGCATGAACTGCTCGCCCGGCGCTGGAGTCCGCGGGCCTTTGACCCCAAGCGGTTGTTGACTCCGGCCCAGATCACTACCTTGCTCGAGGCCGCCCGCTGGGCGCCCTCCTGTTTCAATGATCAGCCCTGGCGTTTTTTGGCATGTGACCGCGCCACTGCCCCGGATGCCTGGAGCAAACTTCTGGGCTGCCTGGGCGAAAAGAACCAGCTCTGGGCCAGAAATGCACCGCTCCTGCTGCTGAGTTGCGCCAGCGCAAACTTCCATCACAACGACAAGCCCAACCGCTGGGCGCAATACGACAGCGGCGCCGCGGCGCTAAGCCTGTGCCTGCAGGCCACCGCCATGGGCCTGTCGGCCCATCAGATGGGCGGCTTCGATGCCGACAAGGCCCGGGCGGCATTTTCTATCCCTGAATCTTGCACACCCATGGCGGCGATGGCCGTGGGTTATCAGGGTGAACTGGCCGATCTGCCCGGCGAATTTCATCAGGCC
>MGXL01000125.1:674-4043 GCA_001801365.1 Gammaproteobacteria bacterium RBG_16_57_12
CGCCGCGCGAGCGGGCCGCTCTGGACAGTCATTTCTTCATGGGTCAGTGGCGCCCATGAGCACGGCCATGATTAATCTGCGTCATCCAATCTTTGCACTATCCATTCTGCTGTTGTTTGCTGCAAACGCCCAGGCGGGGCAGGAGTCCACGATGAACACGACGGAACAGGCCACGTTTGCAGGCGGTTGTTTCTGGTGCATGGAACCCCCCTATGAAAAACTCGAGGGCGTGATCTCCGTAGTGTCGGGATATACCGGCGGGCACAAGCTGAATCCCAGCTATGAAGAGGTCTCCGCGGGCGGCACCGGTCATGCCGAGGCGGTGCAGATCACCTATGATCCCGCCCGGATCAGCTATGAAAAACTGCTGGAGATCTTTTGGCAGAACATCGATCCGACCACGCCCAACCGGCAGTTCTGCGATGTGGGCAGCCAGTACCGCAGCGCCATTTTCTACCATAACGATGCGCAGAAGAGCGCGGCCGGGCAATCCGTTGCCGCGCTGGAGCAAGGCAAGTCATTGAAGGCGGCCATCGTCACCGAGATCGTGCCGGCCGGGGCCTTTTATCCAGCCGAGGACTATCATCAGGACTATTACCAGAAAAATCCGCTGCGTTACAAATTTTATCGCCATAACTGCGGGCGGGATCAGCGCCTGGAAGAATTGTGGGGCAAAGTCAAATAGCGGCCCGCTGACAATCTACTAACAGCTTGCTGTTAACCGTGCAGGGCCTCTTTGGACGCAAGATATTCCAGCTCCTGCGGCGTACTCTCACGGCCCAGTATCTGATTGCGATGCGGAAAGCGGCCGAAACGCCGGATAATATCCTGATGGTGCACAGCCCATTTCAAGCTGTCCATTAGCCCGGCCTGCATGAATAACATCACTGACATTTCCTGATCCACTAAGGACTCGCTATGCATATAGGGCAGATAGAGGAATCCCTTCTGCTCTCCGGTGAGTTGCCGGTCGTAATCTTTGTGAATCGCCCGCTCCGCCACCTGGCGCGCCGCGGCTTCGGTGGCGAAGCTTTGCGCCTCGCCGCGAAACATATGCAAGGGAAATTGATCGAGCACGATCACCAGGGCCAGCGCGCCTTGCGCCGTGTCTTTCCAGCCGGACAATTCACCCTCCCTGGCCGCCTGATAGGTAGCCATGAATTTTGCGGCAACTTCCTGATCAAATTCCGGTGTGGCATGGAACCAGAATGGTTTGGCGTGCAGGGAGAACCAGAATTCCAATACCTCGCGCACGGTGCTAATCGCCATGAGGGTCCTCCATGGCCAGCAAGGTGGTGTTACCGCCCACCGCGGCAGTATTCACGGTCGTGGTGCGCTCCTTGGCGAAACGCTGGAGATAATGCGGCCCGCCCGCCTTGGGTCCGGTGCCCGACAGGCCTTCACCGCCGAACGGTTGCACGCCGACCACCGCGCCGATCATGTTGCGATTGACATAGGCATTGCCGGCCCGCACCCGCGCGCGGATATAGGCGGCGCGGCTTTCGATGCGGGTGTGTATCCCCAGGGTCAGGCCATAGCCGGTGCTGTTGATGGCCTCGATCACTTTATCGAGCTGTGGCGACGCATAACGGATGACATGCAGCATCGGGCCGAACACCTCACGCTCCAGCAGGGCGATGTCGTCGATCTCGAATACCGTGGGGGGCACATACCAGCCGCGCGGCAAATCCGCGGGCAGGCAGGCCTGATAAGTGGATATCGCCCGGGCGCGCATACGCTCAACATGCTGTTGCAAGGTTTCCCGGGCACGGCCATCGATCACCGGGCCGACATCGGTGCCGAGCAAGGCCGGATCGCCGATACGCAGCTCCTGCATCGCGCCATGCAGAATTTCCAGGGTGCGCTCGGCGATTTCGTTTTGTATGAACAATACGCGCAGGGCGGAGCAGCGCTGTCCGGCGCTGTTGAACGCCGAGCTCAGGACATCGGCAACCACCTGTTCGGGCAAGGCCGAGCTGTCGGCGATCAGGGCGTTCTGCCCGCCGGTCTCGGCGATCAGGGGCACGATGGCGCCGGGGCGCTCGGCCAGCACCTGATTGATCTGTCGCGCCGTCTCGGTGGACCCGGTAAACACCACGCCAGCCACCCGCGCATCACTCACCAGACGTGCGCCCACATCTGCGCCACTGCCCGGCAGGAGCTGCACCACATCATCCGGCACGCCGGCCTGCTGCAATAGCATAACGGCACGCATCGCAATCAAGGGCGTCTGGCTCGCCGGTTTGGCGAGGACGGTATTGCCTGCCGCCAGGGCCGCGGTGACCTGGCCGAGAAAAATCGCCAGGGGAAAATTCCATGGACTGATGCTGACAAACACACCGCGCCCATGCCAGCTCAACTCATTACGCTCGCCGGTCACTCCCGGCAAAGACATTGGCGCGGCGAACTGCTGCTCTGCACACAGGGCGTAATACCGGCAATAATCCACCGCCTCGCGCAGCTCGGCCAGCGCATCGGGCAGGGTGCGCCCGCCTTCCCGGATGATCAGCGCCAGCAATTCGGCGCGCTGCTGTTCCAGCAGATCCGCCGCCCGGCGAATGATCGTGGCGCGTTCGAGAACAGGGCGTGCCGACCAGGCCTCGGCGGCGGCACTGGCCAGTGCCAGTGCCCGTTCGACATCGGCGGCACTGGCTTCCACGACCACGCCCGGCGCGTCATCATGGCGTGCCGGATTGATAATCGGCCGCGCCTTACCTGCGACAGCGGACCCGCCGATCAGCGGCGCGGCCTGCCAGGGTGTTGCGCACGCCTGTTTCATTTCACCGGCCAGCGCCGTCAATTCATTCACGTCATGCAGATTGATGCCGCGGGAATTGCGGCGCGCCGCGCCGAAGATATCCTGCGGCAGGGGAATGCGCGGATGGTAGCGGGGCATCGACTCACGCAGGGTGGCCACCGGGTCCGCGAGCAGGGCGTCCAGGGATATTCTGCTATCGCTGATAAGATTGACAAAGGAGGTGTTGGCGCCGTTCTCCAGCAGGCGCCGCACCAGATAGGGCAGCAATTCCCGGTGACTGCCCACCGGCGCATAGACGCGGCAGGGGATGCCCGTTTCCCGAATGACTTGCGCATACAGGGCCTCGCCCATACCGTGCAGGCGTTGGAACTCGAAATCCGCCTTGGCCCCGGCCAGCTCCAGAATCGCGGCGACACTGTAGGCGTTGTGCGTGGCGAACTGGGCATAAAAGGCATCGCCGGCCCTGAGCATCTTCTCGGCGCAGACCAGATACGAAACATCGGTCGCGGCCTTGCGGGTGAACACCGGATAGCCGGCCAGGCCGTGCTCCTGCGCCCGCTTGATTTCGCTGTCCCAATAAGCGCCCTTGACCAGGCGCACCATGATGCGCC
>MGXL01000125.1:4049-4134 GCA_001801365.1 Gammaproteobacteria bacterium RBG_16_57_12
CGCTCTGCGCCAGCTCGCGCAGCCAGTCGATCACGGCCACGGCGCGTTTCTGGTAAGCCTGCACGGCGATACCGAGGCCTTCCCA
>MGXL01000125.1:4178-6193 GCA_001801365.1 Gammaproteobacteria bacterium RBG_16_57_12
GTCGGCTCGAGGCGCTCCGCCTCCTCGGCATCCAGGGTCAGGCCGATGCCGGCCGCGCGCGCGGCCTGCGCCAGCGTCAGCACCCTGGGCGCCAGCTCGCCCATCACGCGCTCGCGCTGGGCAAATTCAAAGCGCGGATGCAGGGCGGAGAGTTTCACCGAGATGCCCGGCGCGCTGAACACCGAATCGTGTCCGGCCACCGGTTGCGCCAGGGTCGTGATAGCCTCGCGGTAGGCCTGAAAATAACGCCCGGCGTCGGCCGTGGTCATGGCCGCCTCGCCGAGCATGTCGAAGGAATGGCGGACCGTGGGGTCATGGCCCGGGCGGGCGCGCGCGAGCGCCTCCTCCAGGGTATGGCCCATGACAAACTGCTGGCCCATGATGCGCATACCTTCCTTGAGAGCCAGCCGAATCACCGGCTCACTGCTGCGCGCCACCAGCCTACTGAGCAGGCTGCCGACCGGGCGCTCATGCAACCGGACAATTTTACCGGTCAGTATCAAGCCCCAGGTGGCCGCATTGACCAGCAGCGATCCGGCATGGCCCAGATGGCTTTCCCAATCGGCCTGGGTCAGCTTGTCCTGGATCAGAGAATCGGCCGTTTCGCGGTCGGGGATGCGCAGCAAGGCCTCCGACAGACACATCAGCACCACCCCTTCCTCGGTGGACAGATCATACTCCTGCAAAAAGGCCTCCAGCCCCCGGGCGTCTGTGCCCTGCTCGCGCACCCTGTGCGCCAGCGCGCGTGCCCGCTCGGTGACGAGATGATGAGCATGGCCGCCAACCTGGGCCAGCAGGGCCTCGACGCATGTTGTCTCGTCAGCCAGATAGCACTCGCGAATCGCGGCGCGCCAGGCCGATGACGGTTCCGGTGTGCTGCTGAAGATCATGTTAAACCCGATAGATCTCTACCTTTATGTAGTCTACTGACCTGCAAGCATACTCCGCTCTCATGCCGTTTTCGCGAGCTGTGCTCGCTCCCACAGGGATAGCACCTGCCAGAAACGGCATCACCCACAATACCACCTGTCATTCCAGGCGCCTATGGAATATTCCTGTTCAGCCGCTGTTCAGTTTCGCTGGCCTATGTTTGATATAAGCCAAGATGAAAGAGGAGATGGATCATGAAAAAAACCGTACTCACCACCGCGCTGGCGGTCACCCTGGCCACTGGCCCCGTTGCCCATGCCGACCCCAAATTCAAGAATCATCCATCGGATGCCTTTTATGATTATGCCAAGGTCGTCAATGTCGAGCCCATCAGCCGGCTCGTCACCGTCTCGGTGCCGCGCCAGGAGTGCTGGGAGGAAGAAGTCAGCTATCCCTCCGAACGGGTCTATCAGACCGATGCCGCCGGTAATATGATCCTGGGCGGCATCATCGGCGGCGTGATCGGCAACCGCTTCGGCGATGGGGATGGCCAGAAGGCCGCCACCCTGGCCGGCACCCTGATCGGCGCCTCCATCGGCCATGACAACGCCCAGCGACGGGTGACCGGCGACAGCGGTTATCGCCGTGGCAGCGAACAGCGCTGCCGCACCCAGTACCAGCAAACCTCCGAACAACGCATCGATGGTTATCGGGTGACCTACCGCTACAAGGGCGAGCTGTTCACCGACCGCCTATCCTACGATCCGGGTGAGCGCATGAGGGTGCGCATCAGTGTGCGCCCGGCGCAGGACGATTAATCCGCCGGCACGGTCCTGCCCGCCGCCCAGGCCCGCAGCGCCTGCACCTGCTCCGCCATGACTACGCTCAATGGCTGCGTGGCCTTGATCTCTCCCAGCAGATGTTGAACAGCGAGTGATTTCTCTTCGGCATGGGCACTATAAAGCGCGGCCACCACCACCTGCTCGATCTCGGCCCCGGAAAATCCTTCGCTGGCGGCCGCCAGAGAGTCCAGCGCCGGGCCTGCCAGGGATTGGGCGCGCTTACGCAGATGGATGGTGAAGATTTCCCTCCTGACTTCCGTGCCCGGCAGATCGACAAAAAAGATTTCATCGAGCCGCCCCTTG
>MGXL01000125.1:6378-9829 GCA_001801365.1 Gammaproteobacteria bacterium RBG_16_57_12
GCCGCCTTGAGGGTCTCGCGAATATTGCGCTCCGTCTCACCGAAGAATTTGTTGTATAAGGCGCCAAAATCCATGCGCAGCAAGGGCACCCCCCACATGCCGGCCACTGCCTTGGCGGCCAGACTCTTGCCGCTGCCCTGCACACCGAGCAGCAGCAAGCCTTTGGGAACATCGAGGGCAGTATTTTTTTCCAGCGCCAGAAAATGTTTCTCACGTTTTTTCAGCCAGGCCTTCAGTTCACGAAAGCCGCCGACATCGGCCAGGCCGGCGGTGTCATATTCGAAGGACAAAATACCCTGCTGATCGATCAGTGCATACTTGGCGGCCATCACGCCTGCCAGATCATCCCGGGTAATCGCGCCATCGTTATAGATAGCGTTGCGGATCAGCCGTGTGGCATCGCTGACGGTCAATCCCAGCAGATTACGCCCCAGCATCGCCATGGCCATCTTGTCCGCTTTAAGCTTTTGCCCGTTGTTGCGGGTGCTCCAGAGCCTGGCCTCATCCAGGATCATCTGCTCCAGGACTTCCAGCGGTGGCAACGACAACTCGAAGCTGGCGCACAACTTTTTCAGCTCCTCCGGCACTGCCACTTTGTGGCTGAGAAACACGATGCTATTACCGCTGCTGTAATGCTCCAGGGCGATTTCCTTGAGCAGACGCACGATCCTGGGCTCATCCAGATAGGCATGAAAATCGATCAGCACGAATACGCTGTACTGCCTGCCCTTCTTGATCGACTTCAGGACTGTCTCCGGGTCATGGGTGTCCTGAGTGGCGGCAGCCTCATCCTGCAACCGCAACTCCGCCGCATTGAACAGCGACGGCTTGTCGCTGAGCGATAGCGACTTCAAACCCTCGGTGATCGACCAGCAGAAGATATTTTTATTGCGCGACTGCACCACCGCCTTGAGCAGATCGAGGGCACGCAGCTCCTCGTGGGTCTCGATTCTGATCAACGGAAAATGTGAGGCCAGTATCAGCTCCAGATCATGTCGGTCATTCATTGTTTGCCTGTCCTTTCATGACTGTTCGGCCTTCTGCTCGCGCTCCAGCAGGGCCCGGACCGCCTCGCGTGGCGGGCAGCCTTGATACAACACCCGGTAGACCTGTTCGACGATGGGCATCTCCACCCCCAGCTCCTGCGCCAGGCGGTAGATCTCCTGCGCGGTCTCGATGCCCTCGACCACCTGAGGGATGCCGGCCCGCGCCTGTTCCAGCGACTTGCCCTGCCCCAGGGCAATGCCCAGGCGCCGGTTGCGTGACTGATCATCGGTGCAGGTCAGCACCAGATCGCCCAGTCCGGCCAGCCCCATGAAGGTCTCCTGCCGGCCGCCGAGCGCCACACCCAGGCGCATCATTTCGGCAAGCCCGCGCGAAATCAAGGCGGCACGGGTATTGGCGCCAAAACCCAGGCCATCGGTAATGCCGGCGGCAATGGCCAGCGCATTCTTGGTCGCGCCGCCGACCTCCACACCAACCACATCTTCGCTGGTATAGGCGCGGAAATGCCCGCCATGCAGCCATTCGGCCAGCTGGCTGGCGAAGGCGGTATTTGTCGAGGCGACGGTTACGGCGGTGGGGAGATTCAAGGCCACCTCACGGGCGAAGGTCGGGCCCGAGATCACGGCGGCCGGGGTCTGCGGCCCCAGCTCCTCGGCCACCACCTGGTGCAGTAACTTGTGGCTGCCATGTTCCAGCCCCTTGGTGGCCCAGGCGATACGCGCGGCGAGCTGGAGATGGGGCTTGATGCTCTGCAGGATGGCGCGAAAGCCATGGCTGGGCACAACGATCAGGATATCCCGCGACTGACGTATCGCTGTAGCCAGATCATGCGTCACGGTGAGGGTGGCGGGAAAACCGGTTCCGGGCAGATAGCGCTGATTACACCCCGCCTGCTGCATCTGCGCCACATGGGCGGCATCCCTGCCCCACAGGTGAACATGATGACGGCCATTGCGCGCCAGCAGGATGGCCAGCGCCGTTCCCCAGGAGCCGGCGCCCAGTACGGTGATGCTTTCGCGTGGGCCATCCGTCATGGGAGTGAAAACACCCTGAACCCGTTTACCTGATCAATGCACCGGACTCTGCGGCTGACCAGCCGACTGGCCTTGCTGCACGCGCTCGACATGTTGGGTATAAAGGGCATCGAAATTCACCGGCGCCAGCACCAGTTGCGGGAAACCGGCCTTGGTCACCAGGTCGGACACCACCTCGCGTGCGTAGGGGAACAGGATATTGGGACAATAGCTGCCAAGCACACCTTGCAGGAGCGGGCCTTCGAAGCCCTTGAGCACAAAGATTCCCGCCTGCTGCACCTCCACCAGATAGGCGATCTTGTCGGCCAGCTTGACGGTGACGGTCAGTGCCAGCACCACTTCATACGCGCCGCCATCGTTAAGAATCCGGGCCTGGGAATTGATGTCCAGATTGAGGGTGGGCTCCCATTTTTCGGTAAAGATCTGCGGTGATCCCGGCACCTCCAGCGAGGAGTCCTTGACATAGATTTTCTGAATGGCGATTTGCTGCGTCGCCTGGTCCTGACCATTGCCCTGTGAATTAGCTGACATGTTTATATTCCTATGATATTAACCAGTAAAGTTGTTGTAGCGGATCAGCGCTTTTTACTCAATGGCAGATTGGCATGTTGCCAGGCCATCACGCCGCCGCTGAGGTTATAGACACGCTCGAAACCATGCTTGCGCAAGGTGCTGCCGGCGGGGCGGGAACGCTCACCAGAGGCGCAGACCAGGATGACCGGCAAGGTCTTGTTTTGCGTGAGTTGATCGATACGCTGTTCGAGAAACTCCAGCGGGATATGCCGCGCATTGACGATATGCCCGTTGTGAAACTCGTTTTCGGAACGCACGTCCACCACCAGGGCCTCTTCACGGTTGATCAGCTCGACGGCCTGCTGTGGTTTTATCAATGTGACTCCGGATAACACCGGCGCCAGATAACTGTTGATCAACATCGCCAGCACCACGATGAATACCGCCACCAATATCCATTGGTCAGCCAAAAAAGCCAGAAACTCTTGCATATCACTCCTCTTGCCTGATACCCGACCCGGCCAGGCATCATCGAAATACAATATTGAAACGATCATGGAAAAACGGGACAGCCATCTCATTTTCCGGCATGGCAGAATACCTCGCGCATCATGCCGATCAGCCGCAGCATCCGCGCATCGCTGACCCGGTAGTAGACACGGTTTGCCTCCTTGCGCGAGTCGAGTATTTCCTTGCCCTTCAGAATGGCCAGGTGCTGGGAAATATTGCTCTGCGAGGTGCCCACCACCTCGACGATATCCTGCACGCTCATCTCCTGATCACCCAGCACACACAGGATCTTCAAACGCAGCGGATGCGACATGGCCTTCAGGGACCGGGATGCACGGTCAATTTCCTCATCACCCTTTATCAATGCCACATCATTACCCATAACGCCG
>MGXL01000125.1:9842-27747 GCA_001801365.1 Gammaproteobacteria bacterium RBG_16_57_12
GAACGTCAGGGGCCTTTCACGGACAAGCACTACACGACTGCTGCCAAACGAGGCAAAACAATATACAATATTAGCATTCATATGTGTATTAATATGCCATTCTCCATTGACAGCCGGCCTCGCGGGCCGGGCACTCTCAGGCCAGTCAGCTTGCGACACCCTGTCGCGAGACAAGCCCGCGGCAATGGTTAAAGTAGAATTCAGATAAACGGTATGCCGAAACAGCGTAAGACCACTGCCCTGATTGTGCTTGATGGCTGGGGTTACAGTGAAAACACCCATTACAATGCCATTTACAGCGCCAAGACCCCGGTCTGGGACAAGCTCTGGGCCTCCTGCCCCCGCGCCCTGATCGAGGGATCGGGCACGGCGGTCGGCCTGCCCGCCGACCAGATGGGTAATTCCGAGGTCGGCCACCTGAATCTGGGCGCCGGCCGCGTGGTGTATCAGGAATATACCCGTGTCAGCCGCGCCATCAAGACCGGTTCGTTCTTCACCAACCAGACCCTGACGGATGCCATCGATCTGGCGATCAGGAATGACAAGGCCGTGCACATCCTGGGCCTGCTGTCACCCGGTGGCGTGCACAGCCATCAGGAGCATATCTTCGCCATGGCCGAACTGGCCGCCCAGCGCGGTGCGCCGAGGGTGTACCTGCATGCCTTCCTGGACGGACGCGACACACCGCCGAAGAGCGCCGAGCCCTCGCTGATCTCCATGACCCAGACCTTTTGCCGGCTGGGCAAGGGGCAGATCGCCTCCCTGATCGGCCGTTATTATGCCATGGATCGCGATCACCGCTGGCCGCGCATCCAGGCCGCCTATGATCTGATGGCCGCCGGCAAGGCGGAATTTTATGCCCGCGACCCCATCACCGCCCTGCATGAGGCCTACAAACGGGGGGAAACGGATGAATTCGTCAAGGCCACGGCCATCGTGCCCGAAGGCGGCAAACCGGCGCGTATCGAAGACGGCGATGTGCTCATCTCCATGAATTACCGCTCTGACCGGACACGGCAGATCACCCGCGCCTTCATCGAGCCGGACTTCGATTGCTTTAAACGTTCCGTGACTCCCAGACTGGGGGCCTTTGTCAGTCTGACTGAATACAGCGCTGACTTCGACACCTCGGTAGCCTTTCCGCCGGAACGCCTGAAAAATGTCTTTGGTGAATATCTCGCCAATCTCGGCTTGCGCCAGTTACGTATAGCCGAAACCGAGAAATACGCCCATGTCACGTTCTTTTTCAACGGTGGCCGGGAAGAACCCTTCGAAGGCGAGGATCGTGTCCTGATCAATTCGCCCAACGTGGCCACGTATGACCTGCAACCGGAAATGAATGCGCCGGAGCTGACCGACCGGCTGGTGGAAGCGATCAACAGTCACAAGTACGACACCATCATCTGCAATTACGCCAATCCGGACATGGTGGGCCACACCGGCAATTTCCAGGCCACAGTCGCCGCCATCGAGGCCCTGGATCTGTGCCTGGGGCGGGTGATCGAGGCCATACAAAAGCAGGGAGGACAGCTGTTGATCACGGCCGATCATGGCAATGCCGAGCAGATGCGCGGCGTTGACACCGGCCAGCCCCATACGGCTCACACCACCAATCCGGTACCGCTGATCTATGTCGGCCCGCGCCGGCTGACGCTGGACAGCACCGGCGCCTTGTCGGATGTCATTCCGACCATGCTGGCCTTGATGCGCCTCGACAAGCCGCGGGAAATGGGTGGGCATTCTCTGGCTAGGCTTGATGATTAGCCGCCTGAGGGCCGGGCAAGGACATGGAACTCCATCCCGCTACCCCGGTCTCATTACAGCACATCGGTAAGCACGTGCCGGGCAAAACATCACCATTCCCTTTTTCCCGTTATTTCCTCTCCATTGTGCTTGTTTTGACGGTTGCAGGCACAGTACACGCCGCTGTGCCGGATGCCGAACGCGAGGCGGAGCTTGATCAGTTACGCGACCAGATCAACGCCTTGCAAAACAACCTGAAGACCGCCCAGGAGAAGCGCGACGGCCTGCGCGGCTACTTGCGTGACATCGAGAAAAACATTGGCAAGATCAGCAGAAAACTCAAGCAGCTTGCCGAGCAGGAGGGCCGGCTGGAGGGCGAACTGGCCCAGCTGCAGGGCAGCAAACGCAACCTGCAGCAGGAACTGGACGGCCATCAGCAGGCCCTGCGCGACTATATCAGGGCCAGCTATGCCATCGGCCGGCATGGCATGGCGAAGATGCTGCTCAATCAGGAAGATCCCGCCGGGCTGGGGCGTGCCATGATGTATTTTCAATATCTGAACAGCGCGCATCTGGAACAGATCGAGAACATCAATGCGCATCTGCATGAACTCACGGCCCTGGAGCAGGATATCCAGCACCGCACTCAGGCCCTGGCCGATAACCGGCAGGACATCCTCACAAGCAAGGACCAGTTGCAACGCGACAAACAGAAGCGGCGGCTGGTGCTGGCCAGGTTCGACTCGGAAATCAAGCAGAAGGGGCAGCGCCTGGCGCAGCTGGAGGAAGACCGGCAACAACTGGAAGATCTGCTCGAAGAGTTACGTCGCCAGGAGACCCCCTCGATGCCGGACAGCGGCGCCTTTGCCGGACGTCAGGGCACTCTGCCCTGGCCGGTAAAGGGCAAGGTCAGCGCCCGGTTCGGAACGCCGCGGGACTCGGGCAAATTAAAGTGGCAAGGTATCATGATCGATACCCATGAGGGCGCGGATGTGCGCGCCGTGGCGCCGGGCAAGGTGGTTTTCGCCGACTGGATGCGCGGTTATGGCTTGCTGCTGATCATCGATCATGGCGACGGCTATATGAGCCTGTACGGACAAAACCAGGCCTTGCACAAAAACGCCGGGGATCCGGTTGCCGACGGTGAGACCATTGCCAGCGTTGGCGACAGCGGCGGACGCAACAGCAATGGACTCTATTTCGAAATACGTTACCAGGGCAAACCCAGCAATCCCTTGGCCTGGTTAAGAAAATAGTCCGCGACTTTTTCAGCAGGCTGCTGGTGAAACTTTTCGCCAAACAGGGCATACTCAAGGGCGCCCTGTAAGCCCTATTCTCAATCGCTTGAGGCGTGATAATAGGAACTAGATCAACTTTGGAGTATTACATGAAACTTTCGACCCGCGGCTTATTACTTCTATTGACCGGCCTGATCCTGGGTCTTTCCATTTCCATCGGTCATGGCGTATTGGCGGAACGGGAAGCCGCGCAAAAGACCTACCTGCCATTGGAAGAATTGCGCACCTTCACCGACATCTTCGCGCGCATCAAGAATGATTATGTCGAGGAGGTCGATGATAAAACCCTGATCGAAAACGCCATTCGCGGCATGCTGTCCGGGCTCGATCCGCACTCCGCCTATCTGGACGAGGAATCCTTCAATGAGCTCAAGGTGGGCACCACCGGCGAGTTCGGCGGACTGGGCATCGAGGTGGGCATGGAAGATGGTTTCGTCAAGGTCATCTCCCCCATCGACGACACCCCGGCGCAACGTGCCGGCGTCATGGCGGGTGACCTGATCATTCGTCTGGACGACACCCCGGTCAAGGGCCTGAATCTGCGGGATGCCGTCAATCTGATGCGGGGCAAACCGGGCACCGATATCCTGCTGACCATCGTGCGGGAAGGTGAAGACAAGCCGCTCAAGATCAAGGTCACCCGTGACATCATCAAGGTGCAGAGCGTCAAGAGCCGCCTGATTGAGCCGAACGTCGGTTATGTGCGCGTTACCCAGTTCCAAGCCAATACCGGCGACAACCTGTACGATGCCATCGACAAGCTGGGCAAGGAAAACAAGGCGCCGCTCAAGGGTATGGTGCTGGATCTGCGCAATAATCCCGGCGGTGTGCTCAATGCGGCAGTGGATGTCTCCGACGCCTTTCTGGAAGACGGTTTGATCGTTTATACCGAGGGCCGTATCAATGACTCCAAACTGAGCTTCAAGGCCACCCCCAACGATGTACTCAATGGCGTGCCGCTGGTGGTGCTGGTGAACGGGGGCTCGGCCTCGGCCTCGGAAATCGTGGCTGGCGCCCTGCAGGATCACAAGCGCGCCCTGATCCTGGGCAGCAAGACCTTCGGCAAGGGCTCGGTGCAGACCATCCTGCCCCTGTCCGAAGACACCGCCCTGAAGTTGACCACGGCCCGGTATTACACCCCATCCGGCCGTTCCATCCAGGCGGAGGGTATCGAGCCGGATATCGAGCTCGACCATCTCAAGGTCAGCAGTGTCGATACCCCGGATACGGTGGACCACCTCAAGGAGGCCGATCTGAGCAGACATTTGCAAAATGGCACTCCCCCGGCCAAGCCCGCGGCGGCCGAGGAAGGCGATGGCAAGAAGGGTGACCGCATTTCCCTGGCCAAACAGGACTACCAGCTCTATGAGGCGGTCAATATGCTCAAGGGCCTGATACTCCTCAAGAAGTAACACCATTCCCGACACGGTGCTGCGATGGCAAGTGCAAACAAACCAAAGCAGACCGTGTCGGGAATCCTCATCGTGCTGGCCCTGCTGCCCCAGGTCGCGGAGGCGGACAACCGGCACCAACGCCCACTCGCCACCATCAGCATCATCATCGATGACATGGGCAATGCCCTGCACGACGGCCGCCGGGCCATCGCCCTGCCCGGACAGATCACCTACTCCTTTTTGCCCCACACCCCCTACAGCCGGGAACTGGCGCAACTGGCCCGGCGCAACCATAAGGAAATCATGCTGCATGTCCCGATGCAGTCCATCGACGGCGAGCACCCGCTGGGTCATGGCGCCCTGACCCTGGACATGAACGAACAGGAGTTCAAGCGCGCCCTGCAAGAGGATCTCGACGCCCTGCCCCATATCGTCGGCATCAATAACCACATGGGCAGTCTGCTCACGCAGCGCTCGGGACAGATGAACTGGGTGATGCAGGTGCTGGGCCAGCGCCGCCTGCTGTTCGTGGACAGCCGCACCAGCCCGCTGAGTGTAGCCGCGCAAATCGCCGGCGAGCACAACATCCCGCGCCTGGGACGGGATATCTTTCTGGACAATAAACCTACGCTGGAAGCGATCACCGATCAGTTCTATACTCTGGTGAAAACCGCGCGCGCCAAGGGCCGGGCCGTGGCCATCGGCCACCCGCATCCGGCGACCATCGAAGCCCTTCGGTATTATCTGCCGGTCATCGATGCCCTGGGCGTGGAACTCATCAATGTCAGCGCCATGGCTGAATCTCGGAGCACACCCGTATGGCAAATGTCCTCGTCCCCCTCGCCCAAGGCTGCGAAGAACTAGAAGCCGTCACCATCATCGATATCCTGCGCCGCGCCGGCATCACCGTGGTCAGCGCCGGGCTGAACGACCAGCCGGTCACTGCCAGCCGCGGGGTGCGGCTGATCCCGGACACCACCCTGGACCAGGCCTTGCAGCAGGACTATGACATGGTGGTATTGCCCGGCGGGATGCCGGGGGCGCAGCACCTGGAAGACGATCCGCGCATCGCCGCGCTGTTGAAGAAAATGGCCGACAGCGGTAAATTCACCGCCGCCATCTGCGCCGCGCCCAAGGTGTTCGCCCGCATCGGCCTGCTGAACGGCAAGACCGCCACCAGCTATCCCGGCTATGTGGATAAAATGAACCTGCCCGATGTCACCTACAGCACCGCCCCGGTCGTCCAGGACGGCAAGGTCATCACCTCCCGCGGCCCCGGCACCGCCATGGACTTCGCCCTGCACCTGGTCGAGGTGCTGGTGGGCAAGAGCAAGCGCGATAACGTGGAAGCGGGATTGCAGCGCGTCTGAGCTGGAGCGGCTCTCCGATAGAAGCTATTCGCGAGCTGTCGCTCGCGATTCATTTCCGGTGCCGCACCCTGATGATCACCAGAAGATAGACCAGGATATTCCACACCAGCACCGCCACCCCGAGGATCAGCCCGGCATTGGCCGGCAACCCTTCGGGATAGACCAGCGGGGCGATATAGTGCGCCACAAACCCCTCCCCGTAACCGGGCTCGCCGGCCGCGCGGCGCAGGGCCTGCTCCAGGGGGGTGAGCGGACATACCCAGCCGGCCAGATTCACGGCCGTCGCCCACAGCACCGCCGGCAGGTGCAGCCAGAGGATGCGCCGATGATACAGCACCAGGCCGCCGCCCAGCAGGACGAACAGCACGAAGGTAAAATGCGCCAGCAATACCAGATCGGCCAGCCAGCCTAGCGGCACGGTGAGTTACCCGCTGTTGCCCTCAATCCGGCTCCTGCGGCCATGCCGCCAGCAATACCACCGCGCCCAGCCCGCCCAGCAGCCAGGTGAGCAGGGGTGCGCCGCCCACCATGAGGGGGCCGCGCCCGTCCAGGCCCAGGATAACCGCGGCGCTCAGGATCAGGCCGGTGCCGATGATGGCCAGAATGCTGCGGCGATTGCTGCGCCGCAGCTCACTGCGCAGCGCCTGGAGCTCGCGGAGCTGGGGCTGCGCGTGCAGGCTGCCCTGCCGGGCCTGACGCAGCACATCGTGCACCAGGCCCGGCAGTTCCGGCAGGATCTCGCCCCACAGCGGCAGGTTGCGCCGGAGTGTGGCGAAGGCGCGTCCGGCGCCCAGCTCCTCGTGCATCCAGCGCTCCAGAAAGGGCTTGGCGGTGACCCACAGGTCGAGATCGGGGTAGAGCTGGCGCCCCAGCCCTTCGATATTGAGCAGGGTCTTCTGCAGCAGCACCAGTTGCGGCTGGATTTCCATGTTGAAGCGCCGCGCCGTCTGGAACAGGTTGATCAGCAGCCGCCCCAGGGAGATATCCTTCAGGGGCTTTTCGAAAATCGGTTCGCACACGCTGCGGATCGCCGACTCGAACTCATCCACCCGGGTGCCGGCCGGCACCCAGCGCGATTCCACATGCAGCTCGGCCACGCGCCGGTAATCGCGCTTGAAGAAGGCCAGGAAATTTTCCGCCAGATAGCGTTTGTCCTCCGGACTCAGGGTGCCCATGATGCCGAAGTCGATGGCGATATACTGGCCCTGCGGCGAGACGAAGATATTGCCGGGGTGCATGTCGGCGTGAAAAAAATTATCGCGGAACACCTGGGTGAAGAAGATCTCCACGCCCTGCTCCGCCAGCGTCTTGAGGTCGATGCCCGCCGCGCGCAGCCCGGCGATATCGCTGATCGGGATGCCGCTGATGCGTTCCATCACCATGACATTGCGCCGTGTGTCCGGCCAATGCACCTGCGGCACATACAGCAGCGCCGAGTTGTCGAAATTGCGCCGCAGCTGCGAGGCCGAGGCCGCCTCGCGCAGCAGGTCCAGTTCATCGAAAATGGTCTTCTCAAACTCCCCCACCACCGCGACGGGGCGCAGGCGTTTGGCCTCGCCCCAATAGCGTTCGGCCAATACCGCGACCGTATACATCAGGCCGACATCCCGCCGGATCACGCGGTCGATGCGCGGGCGCACCACCTTGACGATCACCTCGCGGCCATCCAGCAGCCGGGCCGCGTGGACCTGGGCGATGGAGGCCGAGGCCAGCGGCTGTTCGTCGAACTGGCTGAACACTTCACTCAGCCCATGGCCATAGGCCTTTTCGATAATGCACCGCGCCTCGCTGCCCGGAAACGACGGCACCTTATCCTGCAGCTTGCGCAATTCGACTATGATGTCGTCGGGAATCAGATCGGGGCGGGTGGAGAGTATCTGGCCAAACTTGACGAAGATCGGCCCCAGCTCTTCCAGGGCCAGGCGGATGCGCACGCCGCGCGGCACCTGCTGTTTGCTGCGCAGCCAGTACCAGGGCGCCAGATACATCAAAAAACGGAACGGCCGGAACAGATGCGTCGCCAGGATGATCTCATCCAGGCCATGGCGCACCAATACCCGATTGATGTACAGCAGCCGAAAGATTTGGCCTGGATTGATCACGGCATCTCCACTGGTCACGGCCACGGTCTTCGCCGGGAAAACCGTTCGAGCTAGTTATTGAGTATCAAACACCGCGTGGTGCAGACGTTTCACCCGCGCCGCCAGCCGGTCAGCATCGCAGCGCAGTTTATCGACCCCGGCATGGTACTCGTCCAGGGCGAAGCGCGGGGGCAGCAGGCCGCTTTCCTCGCGCAGATATTCCCCCGCATCATCGCGCAGGGTCGCGGCCGCGGCACGGCCCCACCCCAGGCCCGCGCGCAGCGCATTGCCGAGCTGGTGGGCCGCCACATCGCCGACCACCCGGGAGGCCATTTCCTCCCAGTCGATATCCACGCCCTTGAGGATGTCGCTGAACTGCTGGCCCAGGGCCAGATCACCGCGCAGCTCCACCTCGCCGCCGAACAGGGCGTCGCTGCCGCGCGGCGTCAGCCCCAGGCGCGCCATGGCCAGCAGCGTGCCGCGCAGGGTGACCTGCGGTTCATGCGGATACTCGCCCAGCACGGCAAGGCCCGCGGCGCCCGGCAACAGGTAGAGCTTCAGCCCGAGACCCTTCAGTTCAAGCGCAATCACCTTGCCCGACAGGTCCGCCAGTTTTTCCAGGGTGGCGGGGTCCAGGGACAGGCCTTTGTTCAAGGTCAGCTCGATGCCGGCCAGCAGGCTGCGCGGCAGCATGACGCTCACAACTTGAAGCCCCGGTGTAAGGCCACGATACCGCCGCTCATGTTGTAATAGTCACAGGCCGTGAACCCCGCCTGCAGCATCATGCCCTTCAGGGTCTCCTGATCGGGGTGCATGCGGATGGATTCAGCCAGATAGCGGTAGCTCTGTTCGTCAGCGGCGATCAGTTTGCCCAGCTCCGGCAACACCTTGAAGGAATAGGCGTCATACACAGCGGACAGCCCCGGCAGCTGCGGTTTGGAAAATTCCAGCACCAGCAGGCGGCCACCGGGCCGCAGCACGCGATGCATGGAGCGCAGCGCGGCGTCCTTGTCGGTGACATTGCGCAGGCCGAAGGCGATGGTGATGCAGTCGAAAGTGTTGTCGGCAAACGGCAGGCACTCGGCGTTCACCTGGGCATAACGGAGGTTGCCCGCCAGTCCCAGATCGATGAGCCGGGCGCGCCCCTGCCTGAGCATGGAATCGTTGATGTCGGCCAGCACCACCTCACCCGTCTCGCCCACCCGCCGGGCGAGCTTGCCGGCCAGATCACCGGTACCGCCGGCCAGATCCAGCACACGTTGCCCGGCGCGCACGCCGCTCATCTCGATGGCAAAGCGTTTCCAGGCGCGGTGAATGCCGAAGGACATCACATCGTTCATCAGGTCATATTTTCCGGCCACGGAGTGGAATACCTCCGCCACCCGGTGCACCTTCTCCTCCAAAGGCACCTGCTGGAAACCGAAATGGGTGGTGTCGTCGCCGGAGGTCTTGGTCGCCATCGGCATTCTCCTTGTTGTCATCCGCTTGCCGGGCGGCGGGCATGGCCGGCCGCCTTGAGCCGCTGCAAATAATCCTGCCAGAGCTGCTCCTGCTGTTGCCCGAGCCGGTGCAAATATTCCCAGGAATAGATGCCTGTGTTATGCCCGTCATCAAAAAACAGTTTTACACCATAGTTGCCGACGGGTTCGATCTTGCTGATATTGACCCGTTCCTTGCCGGTCTGCAGCACTTCCTGGCCCGCGCCGTGGCCGCGCACCTCCGCCGAGGGGGAATGGACGCGCAGGAATTCACAACTGAATTGATAGCGCTCGCCATCGCTGAAACTCACCGCCAGCATCCGCGATTTCTGATGCAGGGTCAGTTCCGTCGGGACCAATGGTTCGGTTGCGTTCATCGGGGCCCCTTACAGAATATACCGACTCAGGTCTTCATCGCCGACCAGCTTGCCGAGATTGGCCTCGACATAGGCGGCATCGATGCGCAGCGCCTCGCCGCTGCGGTCACAGGCCTCGAAGGAGATCGTCTCCAGCAGGCGTTCCAGGACGGTGTGCAGGCGGCGCGCCCCGATATTTTCCGTGGTCTCGTTGACCTGCCAGGCCATCTCGGCGATGCGCGCGATGCCATCCTCCGTAAAGGTAATGGTGACGCCTTCGGTGGCCAGCAGGGCGGTGTATTGGTCGGTGAGTGAGGCATCGGGCTCGGTGAGGATGCGCACGAAATCCTCGACGCCCAGGGCGTTCAGCTCCACCCGGATCGGCAGGCGCCCCTGCAACTCCGGAATCAGGTCCGAGGGCTTGGCCAGGTGAAAGGCCCCGGAGGCGATGAACAGGATATGGTCGGTGTGCACGGTGCCGTATTTGGTGGACACCGTCGAGCCCTCGATCAGCGGCAGCAGATCGCGCTGCACCCCTTCGCGCGAGACATCCGGCCCACTGGTCTCGGAACGCCTGGCGATCTTGTCCATTTCATCGATGAACACGATACCGTTCTGCTCGACGCTGTGGAGTGCCAGGGCCTTGATATTTTCCTCATCCAGCAGCCGGGCGGCCTCTTCATCGACCAGCACCTTGCGGGCCTCGCGGATGCGCATCTTGCGCCGCCGGGTGCGGCCCGCGCCCAGGTTCTGGAACATGCCCTGCAACTGGCTGGTCATCTCTTCCATGCCGGGCGGCGCCATGATTTCGACACCCATGGGCGCGGCGCTCATTTCCACCTCGATCTCCTTGTCATCCAGCGCGCCTTCGCGCAGCATCTTGCGGAATTTCTGCCGGGTGCCGGATTCCTCGACAGCCTGCTCCCGGCGCAGTCTACCTCCTCCGTCCCTGGAGTCGTCTTCACTACTCGGCGTATCGCTGTAACCGAGCTTGCGCACCGGTGGCAGCAGGATATCGAGGATGCGCTCCTCGGCGGCATCCTCGGCGCGGTGCCGCACCTTCTTCATCTCCTGCTCGCGGATCATCTTGACGGCCATTTCCATCAGGTCGCGGATGATGGACTCCACGTCGCGGCCCACATAACCCACCTCGGTGAATTTGGTGGCCTCGACCTTGATGAATGGCGCATTGGCCAGTCTGGCCAGGCGGCGCGCGATCTCGGTCTTGCCCACGCCGGTCGGGCCGATCATCAGGATATTCTTCGGCGTGATCTCGTTGCGCAGCTCCTCGGCGACCTGGCCGCGGCGCCAGCGGTTGCGCAGGGCGATGGCCACGGCGCGCTTGGCGTCCGTCTGGCCGACGATATGCTTGTCCAGCTCCTGGACGATCTCTCTGGGTGTCATCTGGGACATAAGGGTCTTCTTACGTAGTGCTGCCGACATCGAGTTCTTCGATAGTCAGGTTGTGGTTGGTGAAGATGCAGATATCCGCCGCGATATTCAGGCTGCGCTCCACGATGCTGCGGGCATCCAGCTCGGTGCTTTGCAGCAGGGCGCGCGCCGCCGCCTGGGCGTAGGGGCCGCCCGAGCCGATGGCGATCAGGCCCTGCTCGGGTTCGATAACATCGCCATTGCCGGTGATAATGAACGACGTGCTTTTATCCGCCACGGCCAGCAGCGCCTCCAGGCGCCGCAGCATACGGTCGGTGCGCCAGTCCTTGGCCAGCTCCACCGCCGAACGGGTCAGATTGCCCTGGTGTTTTTCCAGCTTGGCCTCGAAACGCTCGAACAGGGTGAAGGCATCGGCCGTGCCGCCGGCAAAACCAGCGATCACCCGGTCCTGGTACAGCCGCCGCACCTTGCGGGCGTTGCCCTTCATGATGGTATTGCCCATGCTGACCTGGCCGTCGCCGCCGATGACCACTTTGCCGTCGCGGCGTACCGAGAGGATGGTGGTGCCGTGATATTGTTCCAAAACAAAGACTCCTGAAGGTAGAGGAATGATTGTACACCAAGGAACCGGCCGGACGACACGGCGGCAGGGTCAGTCGCCGGCGGGGGACTTGCGCTTCCTCGCCCGCGGATGGGCCTTGTCATAGATTTGGGCAAGATGCTGGAAATCAAGGTGGGTATAGATCTGGGTGGTGGAAATGTCGCTGTGCCCGAGCAGTTCCTGCACCGCGCGCAGATCGCCGCTGGACTCCAGCAGATGGCTGGCGAAACTGTGGCGCATCAGGTGAGGATGGACGCGCACATCGATGCCCTGCCGCAGGCCCCAGGCATGCAGGCGCTGCTGCACGGCGCGGGCCCCGAGGCGCCGACCCTGCCGGCCGACAAACAGCGCCGCCTGATCGGGCGCGGCCAGCGTGCCGCGCACCTTCAACCACTCGGCCATGGCCCGGCGGGCCTGGGCGCCTACCGGCACGACGCGGGTCTTGGCGCCCTTGCCGGTAACGCGCACCAGGGCATCCGGCAGATCCACATCGCCAAGATTCAGGGACACCAGCTCGGCCAGCCGCAGCCCGGAGGAATACAGCAACTCCCACATGGCCAGATCCCGCCGCGTCAGATCACTGTCATGGTCCGGCGCTTGCAGCAGGCGGCCCACCTGATCCACGTCCAGGGTGGCCGGCAGCTTGCGGTTGCTCTTGGGGGCGCAGATCCCCAGCGCCGGATTGTGTTTCAGCACCGCTTCGCGCAGCAGAAAATTGCAGAACGCGCGCAGCGCCGACAACTCCCGTTGCAGGGTACGTCCGCTCATGCCGCGCCGGTGACGCCAGGCGACGTAGGCGCGCACCTGATGGGAATCCAGATCAGCCCACTGCGTGATGGCGCGTTCCCGGCAAAAGGCGATCACCTGGGCCAGGTCACGACGGTAATTTTCACAGGTCAGCGCCGCCAGACGGCGCTCGTTGGCCAGGTGCTGCAGAAACCGCTCTGCCCAGAGAATCTCCGGTTCGCGCATGTGAGTTATTTAATATGGCCGCGAATCAGGGCCGTGAGCACTTCGCCCATTTTTTGCAGGTAGACCGTGCCCATGGCGGGATGAAATCGCTCGGGGTCATGACTGCCGATGGCCAGCAGGCCCAGCGGCGGCTGGCCCTTGCCGAACGGCAGCACCACCACCGAGGCGATGGCATCGGCCTTGTCGCCGAAAAACGGCTGCAACTGCTCGCAGGCGAAGTGGCCGCACAGCGGCTTGCCGTTTTGCAGGGCGCGCATAAAGGGCGCCAGGCCCGGCGCGGTGCGGTCGATACACAAATCCGGGTCGCTGGCATGAACCTGATTGGCGTCGACAAACAGGCGCACCGCAACGGCATCCGCCGCAAAACCGGCATGCAGCCCTTCCTTGACATGACGTAACAGCACATCCAGGGAATCGGTCTCCAGCAGGGCCAGCATGAAGCGGTGCAGGCGGTTATGCAGCTGATCGTTGTCGCGGGCGATAGCCATCAGCTCCTTGAGCTGGCCGCGCAACTGGCGGTTCTGGTCGCGCAGGATCACCACCTGCCGTTCGATCAGGGAGATCGACGCCCTGGTGGGATGAGGGATGCGCAGCTCGGCCAGCAGCTCGGTATGCCGATCAAAAAATTGCGGATGCACACGCAGATATTCCGCCACCTGTTTTTCCTGATCGGCGATATCGACAGCACCTTGTTGTTGTATGGTCATAGCTCTATTTGCCCTTCAAATACCGGAGTCGCCGGCCCGGTCATCCAAACCGGTGTAGCGTCGCCCCGCCATGTTATCGACAACCGCCCTCCGGGCAGATCCACCTTCACCTGTTCATCCAGCAGCCCTTGCCGCCTGCCGACGACCACTGCCGCACAGGCCCCGGTGCCGCACGCCAGGGTCTCACCCGCGCCGCGCTCGTACACACGCAGGCGGATATGGTCGCGCGCCACCACCTGCATGAATCCGGCATTAACGCGCCGGGGAAACCGCGCATGCCCTTCGATCAGTGGCCCCTGTGTTTCCACCGGCGCCGTCTTCACATCGTCGACCTGAATGACCGCATGGGGATTGCCCATCGAAACCGCGCCAACGCTGAGAGTGGTCCCCGCCACCTCCAGAGGATATGCCAAGGCTTCGCGATCCGCCACAAATGGAATCCGCTCCGGCACAAATTGCGGTATGCCCATATCAACGGTCACCTGGCCGTCGGGCTCGATAGTCAGGGTGATGATGCCCGCCAGGGTTTCCACGCGGATCACGTCTTTAGTGGTCAGATCCTGATCGCGCACGAACCGGGCAAAGCAACGGGCGCCATTGCCGCATTGTTCGACCTCCTGGCCGTCGGCGTTGAAAATGCGATAGCTGAAATCCACACCCGGGGTCCGGGGCGGCTCCACCTGCAGGATCTGGTCGCAACCCACGCCGAAGTGCCGGTCGGCGAGAAAACGCGACTGGTCCGGCGTCAGATGCACACGCTGGCGCACCGCGTCGATCACCACAAAGTCGTTGCCCAGGCCGTGCATTTTGCTGAAGGCGATTTTCATCGCCCCAAGATGACAGGCCAGGCGCGCGGATGCAAGCCCTAACGCTGCATCACCACCACCGGTGCCACCCGGGCGGCCAGCTCCGGCTGCAGGGTCACATGCCCGATGCCGTACTGCTCCTTCAGCAGGCGTAACAGCCGGTTCAGCACCGCCTCCCAGACCGTCATGTCCCTGATCACCACATGGGCGGACAGGGCCACCAGATCGGAAGACACCGCCCAGATATGCAAATCATGGATGGATTCCACCCCCTCCACCGCGGCCATGGCCTTACCCACCTGGGGCAGATCCAGATGATGGGGCACGGCCTCCATGATCACATTGGCCACATCGCGCAACAGGTGCAGGCTGGAATAGAGGATCAGCAGGCAGATCAGAATCGACAGCAGCGGATCGATGGGCGTCCAGCCGGTCAGCCAGATCACCACCCCGGCCACCAGCGCCGCCACCGAACCGAGCAGATCCCCCAGCACATGCAGCAGGGCGGCGCGCACATTGAGGTTCTGCTCGCCGCGGCTCAGCAGCCAGAAGACCACGATATTGACCAGCAGGCCAATGAACGCCACCACGGCGACCGTTCCCCCCTGCACCACCTGGGGATGGCGCAGCCGGCCGATCGCCACGAAAATGATACCGCCCACCACGGCCAGCATGAACAGGCCGTTCAACAGCGCCGCCAGCACCTCGGCGCGCACCAGCCCGTAAGAGTGCCGGGAAGACGGCGGGCTGCGGGCTATCCACACCGCCAGCAGCGCGATGCCCAGGCCGGTGGCGTCCGACACCATGTGTCCGGCGTCCCCCAGCAGCGCCAGTGAACCGGCCCACCAGCCGGACAGCGCCTCGACCGCCGCAAAGGCCAGGATCACGGCCATGGACCAGGCCAAAGTGCGCCCGGAGGCCTGCGGACGATGATGGGGGGGATGCTCGTGCATGGAAGCAGGGCTCCTTGAAAGGTGGCCTCATGATAAGGACAAACAAGGATACCGCGCAATGATTAACCGGGGATTAAACCGCAGGGCAGGAGGGAAGATTATCCTGTAGGATGGTGTTAGTAGACCTTTCAAAGGAATACCATTTCATGGTGTCAATTGATTTTCCGAAGGCATACCATTTTAGCAAGCGCCAGCTCGCGATCTTCCTCCGCCGTTTATCGTGACCTACTGTCCCATCTGGGCTAATTTGACTTGTCGCGATTTTTTGACTTCAATGGAAAATGCTCGGGGTGCTCGATTGATTCCATTGTGAGATCAACATCAATATCCGGCCAATAAAAATGCCCCGGCGCTGGCTCTTCAACGTTAATAATTGCTTTAACCGGCTGATCCTTGAACCACGGGAATTCTTCATATGACATGAATAGCTCTTTGTCTCTGGACAAAAGCCAAATACCATGACTTGAAATATGGGTAACTTCAACCGCTAAAGTGCTGTTGCCATGCGCGAATGATCTCATTGAAATGCGCCTCGATAAGTGACTCGATATCTTTTAGCTGCCTTCTTGAATAATGATAGTTCTTTGCCAGCTCAATTTCAGGTTCCAGCCAGAATTTTGCTTCACCATCCTCAGAAACAACATGAACGTGAATGCGCGATTCTTCTCTTGAAAAGAAAAAGAATCGGTAACCGGCTTCCCTGAAGATTGTTGGGCTCATAGCCTCATTCTCTTTTTTCTATCCCTGTGGCAGCGAATGCGAACCCATGATCAACTTTTCACCCCGCAGCGCGACCTTTGGTCGCGCCCACAAGCCTGGCCGCGGATCGATGTTATTTCTTGGCCTTGGCCGCGCGCTTGACGCCCGCCATGATCTCGGCTTTGGCCTCTTCCGGGCCAACCCAGCCCTGGACCTTGACCCACTTGCCCTTCTCCAGATCCTTGTAGTGCTCGAAGAAATGCGTGATCTGAGCCAGCAGCAACTGCGGCACGTCAGCGGTGGTTTTCACATCGGTATACAGGGTGCTGAGCTTGCTCACCGGCACCGCCAGGATCTTGGCATCCTGACCGGATTCATCTTCCATGTTCAGCATGCCGATGGGGCGCGCGCGGATCACCGCGCCGGTAATCAGCGGATGCGGGGTGATCACCAGCACATCCACCGCATCGCCGTCTTCCGCCAGGGTGTGGGGGATATAGCCGTAATTGCAGGGGTAGAACATGCAGGTGGCCATGAACCGGTCCACGAACATGGCGCCACTATCCTTGTCCACCTCGTATTTCACCGGCGCGGCATTGGCCGGAATCTCGATAATCACATTGACGTCGTTGGGCACGTCTTTGCCCGGTCCGATAGTATCAAAGCTCATGGTTCACATCCCCTTAAAAGTGGCGGGGCACCCCCGGCGCCCCTGATCCGAAACTCGTTGAGGGGTGGAATTATACGCGACAATGTATGATCAATAAACGATCTGTCACTCATAAAAAAGGCCTCTTGCGAGGCCTGACAGGATAGGGTGGTTTTCTCATGCCACCCATCCAGCGGAACGATATCGCTGGATGGGTGGTACCATGCATTCCCCGTTTAGTAGCTGATCTTGGTCGAACGGGTGTACTGGTCAGTGTCCGGATCATTGTCAAAGACCTTGGCAGTCCAGTAAATGGTGCCGGTCTTGCTGGCACTGTACGACGGGAAGTAAAACCAGGCCGAACCCGTACTGCTGAAGTTAACAGAGATCTGCTTGCTGTATACCGTCACGCCGTTCTGCACCCCAACCAGCTCGGCGGTGTGTGTAGTCGTGCCCTGCCCGTTCTTTCTCTCGATCTGGATCTGCGGGGTAAATGACTTGTTAAGGCTGGTCTGATCCGGCACGCTCAGTTGCTTGATATCCAGATCCGCGGCTACGGTCGAACTTTGGCCGGTGCCGCTCAAACCAACGGCTGTCTGCGGCGCTGTGGCATCGTTGCTGTAAATGATCAGCTGTCCCGTATCACTCGCCGCTGACGAAGGTGTGTAATCCACATAGACCGCCGTCGAGCCGCCGGCAGCAAGGACCAGGGGCATGACGGGAGTACCGGCGCCCACTTTAAAGTCACCATCACTGTTCGCCACCGAGTGACCGTTGATCACGCAATCGACACCGCTGATATTCGACAGGGCAACGGACAGGGTCTTTTTCTGTCCCACGGTTACCGTGCCGAAGCTCAGTGATGTGGGAGTTATGCTGACATCGCAGGAGGGCGATAGCGTGTTGCCGGAGCCGCTCAGCGATATCGAAATCGTGGGATTGAGCGGATCGTTGCTGTTAAATACCAGGGCGCCAGTGTCACTGCCATTGTCCACCGGGGTATAGCCAACCGAGATAAACCCACCCTGCCCGGGCGACAGCATGAACGGGGAGGGAGGGGGCGTATTGACCGCGAATTCGCTGCTGCCGGTAATGTTGTAACTCACCCACAGATCGGCAATGCCCGAATTCTTGATCTGGAAGGACTGGTTCCCCGAAGCCCCGACGGCTACCGTTCCAAAATTCATCGAGGTCACCTCAACCCATATCTTCGCAGTGGTCACGACCGGGTCCAGTGGCGCCTGCATGGGACGATAGGCATCCACAATGATGGTCCCGCCGGCGGAGAAATAGCCCACATTTCCAAGAGATGTCCACCCAGGCTGGGACCCGGCCTGAATTTCGGCGATATTGTTGTCGCCGTTACCGTCCGAGTCCTTGCCCTCAACCGCCAGAATGGCGTTATA
>MGXL01000126.1:0-2360 GCA_001801365.1 Gammaproteobacteria bacterium RBG_16_57_12
GGTGAGTTTTTCCAGGCGGTCGTTGCCAGGGTAATAACTGTAGGTGAGGGTGAGGCCGTTGGGGCGCTGTTCGCTGATCACCTTGCCGGTGGCGCTGTACTGGAGGTTGTCGCGCAGCATCAGGCCGCCGGGGCCGGTGACGCGCCTGAGGCGGGCGCGGTTGTTGCCCTCGGCCGTACTGTCGGGGTAGTAGTCGAAGGTGGTGATATCCGTGACATCGCTGCGCGGCCCGTCGATCCGGCTGAGTTGGTGCAGCGGGCCGTTGTATTGGAAGCTGGTGGTGCGCGACACCGCGGTGCCGCCGGGCGTATAGCCCTGGATAGTTTCGCTCAGGCGGTTGCCGTAGGGATCATAGGTGTAGGTGGTGACCTTGCTGTAGCCGGGGTAGACGGAGGGTTCGGTGATCTGGGCAGGCAGACGGAAATCTGTGCTCCACGTGGTCGTGATGGTCCGTGCCTGGGGGGTTCCATAGGCCTCGGTGCGCGAGGTCTCCAGGTTGCGGGCGAGGTCGTAGGTGTAGGTAGTCACCACACCGCTGAAGTCGGTCTTGGAGGCGATGTTGCCGTTAGTGTCATAGGTGAAGGATTGTATGGCACTCCCACTGCAGCTTGTGCAGGGTTGGCTCACGCCAGCGTTTTTGACTACTCCCAGGATGGTTTGAAAGGTGTAGGTGCGTGCTGTGCCGCGCGAATCGGTGACCGTGGTGGAGCCATCGGTGTTGTAAGCCAGGGTGATCTTTTCGACGCCATCGGCATGCTGGGTCGACGTGGCACGGCCTTGCGTGTCATAGGTGTAAGTGGCATAACGAATCCCGCGCTCGTCGATGATCCCGGTGAGGGCATGGGGGTGGTTGGTGCCGGAGGTGTAGGCTTGCTCATTGTAGAGGTAGGTCTTGACCCTGTCGTCGGGGTAGGTCACCGTGGCGAGGTTGTTGTTGGCGACGTAGGCGTACTGATAAATCCCGCCGGCCGGGTCAGTGAGGGTACTCAGTCGATTGGCGGTATCGTAAGCTAGCGTCAATCGGTGTCCGAACGAATCTGTGACCATACTCAATCTACTGTTGGCATCGTAGAGAAGGGACTGTGTTAAACCGGCGCGGTTGGCGATGGAAATGAGTTTGCCCGCCGCGTTGTAGATTTCAATTTCATCGTCACTGGTGGTGTACTTCCAGCCTGTAGAATTGCCATTAACGTCCGTGAGTTGCACGAGGGTGGCGGGAACGTCGGAGTCAGAAACCCAATTGCCTGAAATTTTCTTGAACGTTATAACTTGCCCGTCATGTCGCCATAGTGCAGCGGTCGGATTTGTGATGGTTACCCCGCCAACAGCAGGGGTCTGGATTGATACAATCGCTCTTGAGTAGGTGTGTCTCCACTTGTTCCCGATAGAGTTGTGAGTTGAAATTACTGTGTTGCTGTTGTAATACCTCTGGAATTTCAGAAGATGCTGATTAAATGAGATGTAATCCGTTTCTTTTTGCATCTTTGCGCCCGTGCCTGCATTACAAGGGTTCCCAACCGTGTTGCTACAAAATGGTTGTTTCGGGTTTGGAATTTTAAAAAAATTAAGATTGTACACGGTACCAGTGCATTGCGACTTCACTTTGAGGGAATATGTGTTGGTGCTAATTGCTGTGGTGCTAACGAAGTTCGCGGGGTTTCTACAAACTCCCCAGCAAGGCCCTGTTACTGCATTATTGTTAGCGACTCTAAGTTGTGCAACTTCATTGGGTGTATTACCAAACACAGGTGGTAACGAGCAGTCTCCCGTACCAAATGGCCCATCAGTAGCTCCGGCTGGAAAATAATAGACATCACCTTGAGAAATGGCAGGGCCGAGCAAGAGAATAATAGTAGTGGCTGCCACGTGAAACTTGGGGGCTGGCGGGCATATCCCAGATAGAATGAAATGCAATCCGGGGAACTTTCCCGCGGGAATCCGCTGCGCTTCCTTTGAGTTTCCTTTAACTGCCCGCAACATTGATAGGATGAGATTAGAAGCGAAGGCTTGAAGTGAACTGAGCAGTGGCAGGCGCATATACTCCTCCCTGTGATGTTCTTGAATTTTTTCTGCGTTCGATCCTAGTCCCGCGATGAAATGGATGTCAAGCAAATTGTGCTTGATGGCTCTGTAGGCGGCGGTGACGAAGATGCCGCATCCATTGCGAACGGAGCGGTTTGTGATTCAGCGCATCTACAGGGGTTGCACAGGCTTTACCTGAGGGAGCGAGCGGCTAGCTCGCGATCTTTTTCCTTGAAAATCGCAGCCTTTGGTTGCCCCTGGGAGGATTGATCGGCGGATGCGCTATCGCTTATCCGCCCTACCACTACGTCATCAGCATCGACCAGATCACCGTTGAA
>MGXL01000126.1:2536-2755 GCA_001801365.1 Gammaproteobacteria bacterium RBG_16_57_12
CAGCAGGGCGATGCGCCCATACGGATTTTCGATGACCAGAATTGCCGAACTGGTAATCGTGGCAACGAGAAACACAACCGCGATCAGCTTGACGCGATAGGGAATGCTGCGATAGAGACGCCACTCGCGGATGAGGGGACCGAAGGCGCGGTTGTTCAGCAGCCGGTTATAGACGTGGGTGGAGGCGCGCGCAAAGCACGCCGCCGCGGCCAGCAGGAA
>MGXL01000126.1:2897-6695 GCA_001801365.1 Gammaproteobacteria bacterium RBG_16_57_12
TCTGTCATGGTGTTACCCGCAAGTGTTCGACAGCTTGGCACGGCTTGCAGCCTGCCGGTTGACCAGCGCCATGCCCGCGGCCATCAGCAGCATCGCTTGACCCCTTCCCATTTGCGTGCCTGCTCGGCCTTGAAGAAGGTCTCGCAATCCATAGGCTGACCGCCTTCCCGGCCGTGGACCCTGGTCCAGTGGGCGAGATAGCGCTCGTGGGCGTCGTCGCCGCTGGCCTGGCGCAGCGCGCGCCAGAGTGACTTGAGAGGGTTCAGTATATTCATCGTGATATCCTCAATCTCTCACCCAGTCCTCAACCTGCCGGCTCGGAATGCGCGGCGCCTCGGCCAGCGGTTTGTAGCGCCGGCCGGAGGTGACGTTGTAGCACACGCGCAGGGTGTCGAGCACCATGATCCAGGTGGTGACCAGGAAGAAGGCGGTCAGCACCGCGTCGAGCCGGTCGTTGAAGATCAGCCGCGGGGCCTTGGCGATCATGTCGGGCGGCAGCGTGCCGGCGGCAAGTTTGGCAGCCAGGTCGCCGGCATGCGACAGGAAGCCCACGCGCAGGTCGGGGCTGAATAGCTTCTCCCACGCGGCGCTGCTGGTGATGATGACCAGCCAGGTGAGCGGCAGCGCCGTGATCCAGGCATAGCGGAGCTTGCCGGATTTGACCAGGATGGTGGTGCCGACGCACAGGGCGATGGCGGCCAGCATCTGATTGGAGATGCCGAACAGCGGCCACAGGCTGTTGATGCCGCCGAGCGGATCGATGGTGCCCATATAGAGGAAATAGCCCCAGCCCCCGACCACCAGGGCGCTGGTGAGGATCACGCCCGGATACCAGCTGGTGCGCCCGAGCGCGGGCACCAGGTTGCCCAGCAGGTCCTGGAGCATGAAGCGGCCGACGCGCGTGCCGGCATCGAGCGTGGTGAGGATAAACAGCGCCTCGAACATGATGGCGAAGTGATACCACATCGAGAGCAGGCCGGCGCCGAAGGCGCTGCTGAAGATGCTGGCCATGCCCACCGCCAGCGAGGGCGCGCCGCCGGTGCGCGCAAACAATGTGGTCTCGCCCATCTGGGCGGCCAGGGCCTGCATCTGCTCCACCGTCACCGGGAAGCCCCAGCCGGAGATCTTGGCCACGGCATCGGCGGCCTCCTTGCCGACCACGCCCGCCGGGCTGTTGATGGCGAAGAACACGCCGGGGTCGAGCACGGTGGCGGCGATCATCGCCATGATGGCGACGAACGATTCCATCATCATCGCGCCATAGCCGATGAAGCGCGCGTCCTGTTCATTGGCCAGCAGCTTGGGGGTGGTGCCGGAGGCGATCAGCGAGTGGAAGCCGGAGATGGCGCCGCAGGCGATGGTGATGAACACGAAGGGGAACAGGGTGCCGCCGAAGATCGGCCCGGTGCCGTCGATGAACTGCGTCAGCGCGGGCATCTTGAGATCGGGACGCAGGATCACGATGGCGATAGCCAGCAGCAGGATGGTGCCGATCTTCACGAAGGTGGAGAGATAATCGCGCGGCGCCAGCAGCAGCCACACCGGAACCACCGCCGCCGCGAAGCCGTAGGCGATGATCATCAGGGCGAGCGACGGCGCATCGTAATCGAACCAGCCGCGCAGCGCCGGTTGATGATCCAGCCAGCCGCCGCCCACCACGGCAAGGATCAGCAGCGCCACGCCGAGCAGTGTCGCCTCCAGCACGCGGCCGGGGCGGATATTGCGCATGTACAGCCCGACGAGGATGGCGATGGGAATGGTGGCCGCCACGGTGGAGGTCGCCCACGGGCTGTGTTTCATGGCGTTGACCACCACCAGGCCGAGCACGGCGATCAGGATGATCATGATCATCATCACGCCGATCAGCGCCGCGATCCCCCCGATCGGGCCGAGCTCGTCGCGCGCCATCTGCCCCAGGGAGCGGCCATCGCGCCGGGTGGAGAAAAACAGCGTCACGAAGTCCTGCACGCAGCCGCCCAGCACCGCGCCGATCAGGATCCACAAGGTGCCCGGCATATAGCCGAACTGCGCGGCCAGCGTCGGCCCGATCAACGGTCCCGGCCCGGCGATTGCCGCGAAGTGATGCCCGAACACCACCCATTTGTTGGTCGGAATGAAGTCACGCCCGTTGTTGAAGCGTTCGGCCGGTGTGGCGCGGGTCGCATCCAGCGCCAGCACCTTGGCCGCGATGAAGGCGCTGTAAAACCGGTAGCCCAGGGCATAGACACACACGGCCGCCACGATCAGCCACAGGCTATTGATGTTTTCGCCACGGTTCAGGGCGATGCCACCGACCGCGCCGGCCCCGGTAATCGCCACCAGAATCCAGATTATAGCCGCCAGCCATTTGTTTTTGTCCGGATTTTCCGCCTGCATATCCGTCTCCGTTTTGTTGTAAGTGGGGGAGTGCGGCCCATTATAGCGCCATGTGGATTAATAGTACCGTACTGGGCTTATGTTGTTGCAACGGGCTGTTCTGGTTCCTATGATGTCTGAAACGGCACCTGGGATGTACTGGCACATGACCATCTCATGAAAATTCATCAGCTCCCGGCAATGGAGGCCATCGCCAGCCTCAACAGCCACCCCGACGGCCTGAACCCGGCCGAGGCGGGGCGACGTCTGCGTGAATTCGGACCCAATCGCGTCGAGCAGGCGCGACGGGAACGTCTGCCGCTGCGCTTCCTGAAAGAGTTTACGCATTTTTTTGCCCTGATCCTCTGGCTGGCGGCGGCGCTGGCCTTTGCCGCAGAGTGGAACGATCCCGGGCAGGGCATGGCCCTGCTCGGTTATGCCATCATCGGCGTTATCGTGATCAATGGACTGTTTTCCTTCTGGCAGGAATACCGTGCTGAACAGACCCTGGCGGCGCTGCGCCAGCTCTTGCCCCAGCAGGTGAAGGTGCTGCGCGAGGGGTCGGTGCAGCAACTGCGCGCGGAGCAACTGGTGCCCGGCGACATTGTGCTGCTGGAACAGGGCGACAACGTTCCGGCGGATTGCCGGCTGGTGGAGGCCTACAGCGTGCGCGTCAACAACGCTACGGTGACTGGCGAGTCGCTGGCGCAGGTGCGTGACATCCTCCCCTCGCACGAAGAGGATCTGCTCCAGGCCCGGAGCGTGCTGTTTGCTGGCACATCACTGGTCGCGGGCGAGGCCCGGGCGGTGGTGTTCGCCACCGGCATGCATACCGAGTTCGGCAAGATCGCCCACCTGACCCAGACCGGCGGCGAGGCCGTCTCGCCGCTGCGCAAGGAGATCGCCCACCTGTCGCGCGTGCTGGCCTTGCTGGCGGTCGCCATCGGCGTGGCCTTTTTCGCCATTGGCCAACTCATCGGCATCGGTTTCTGGGAAAATTTCATTTTCGCCATCGGCATCATCGTGGCCATGGTACCCGAGGGTCTGCTGCCCACCATGACGCTGGCCCTGGCCATGGCCACGCAACGCATGGCCAAACGCAATGCGCTGATCCGCCACCTGCCTTCGGTGGAGACGCTGGGCTCGACCACCGTCATCTGCACCGACAAGACCGGCACGCTCACGTGCAACCGCATGAGCGTCAAACAGGTATTTTTTGGCGAGACATTGCACAGCCTCGATCAGGAAACCCTTCCGACCCCGCTCGTGCAATGCTATCAGCCTTTTTTCCAGGCGGCCTCTCTCTGTCACAGCCTCAAGGAGACAGAAAACAACGGCGCCAGGACGCTTCTTGGCGACCCCATGGAGATGGCGCTGGTGGAGATGGCGCATGCGTCATGGCCTGACGGGCCCGCCCACCCGAAAATCGACGAGCTGCCCTTC
>MGXL01000127.1 GCA_001801365.1 Gammaproteobacteria bacterium RBG_16_57_12
CGAAATAATAATGCACCCCGTGCTGCTCGCCCGGCCGCGGCGCGCGGGTGGTGTGCGATACCGAGAACGCCAGCTCCGGCATCTGCTCCACCAGGGCCTTGGCGAGACTGGTCTTGCCGGTGCCCGAAGCGGCGGAGAAGATGAAAAGTCGTCCTTTATTATTCATGAGAGTTATATGTATTTATCTTTTCGCGAAGCCTTGAGGCGAGGAAGTTACTTGCCTCTCCCAACGCATTGAGAATCTCGACGGCTTTCGCTTGATACCGCTCAATTTTATCTTTCGTCCAATATGACGGCGGGGGCTGTAGATTCGTAATTCTATCGGCCATCTTCACCATCCATATCTCTGGTGGTTGTTGTCGGATTCTTCGCAAACTATCCCCCAGTTGCATAGGCTTCGGCAGAGTTTTGTCTTTGCTGAGGGCCAGCACGCCTTCCGCCACGGCGCTTCCAAATTCGTCCATCACTTGTTGATATGTTACGTCCGTATCCTCGACCACGTCATGCAACAGGGCGCATTGTACGGCCAGATTTTCATTACAGCCTTGTTCTGTGTTGAGCGCAGCAATAATTTCCATGCTCACGAAACTCAAATGCATGATGTAAGGTATGTCCGTGCCCGGAACCATCTGGCCACGATGGACGTTAGCCGCGAATTTGTATGCTTTGATGTAGCTGTCCTGTGACCATTTATCCTGTGTCATTGTTTCTTTTCAGTTAAGCCTCGCCAGCCGTCCAACCCCTTCGGAATGCAGTCTACTTTTTTCTGTTTCAAGCTCACGCTGGATGGACTCAAGAGAACCCCTCCGATAACGATAATTCCCACAGCGACTGTTGTATTCATTCACATAGCCGTTGAAGAGGTCAACTTGCGCGTTGTTTGAAATCAGCGGCTGCATCGCCTCAATACGGACTTTCTCATAGACGCACCAACGGATCTGAGAATACGTAAGTATCTGGTCGGTTCCAATCGGGGGCTGCTCAACGGGTCGCACGGGCGCAGTGACAGGTGGCGGTGCTAACACTGGTGACGGGGCCTGCGTCGGAAGGTGGGCGAAGATGTCCGGGGTAGGAACAACTGCTGGCGCTGGTGCCTTGGGGCGCGGAGGTGGAGAAGTAGATTTGTCATTCACCCATACCAAAATGAGGAGCGCTCCAAGGCCGTACCAAACCCAGTTCCGTAAAACGTGAGAAAAATAACGCCCTGCTTTGTATGCAGCAGATCGAGCCGAAGTGGGCTGTTGTCGTAGTTTCGATTCGTCAACTGTGAACGCAGTTCCGCGCCTCAATGGAGAAATTGGGGCCGCAGACTTTGATGGCTCTGGAGGCTTAACAGGCTCCGACGATGCTTGTACAGGCGGGGGCTCGTCTTTTCGGCGCGGAGGTGGTGCACCGGCGATCTCATTGAACTTATCGGTGAAACGGCTCATTTAAGTCTCGGAAAAGGTTCTCTTGTCACGATAGCGTTCATATGCCCGGATCTGCTCCTTCGAAATCGAGGGCTGGTGCTTTTGCATGGCCTGCTCAAAGTGCTTGGCGGAAATCTTCGAGCGCTCTTTCAGAGCAGAGCGGGATGATTCATTTACAAGAAACTTAATATCGCTGGAAACATAGCAGTCAGTCTCTTCCGCAATCGCGCGGTAATCGAACCCTTCTTCTACCGGTCTGCTCTCAAGATAAAGCCGTAACATCTCCTCGCGCGCCTCAAGATCTGGGGGTGCGAGATAGACGACTTTGTCCATCCGCCCGGTCCGAAGAATTGCGGCGTCGATCTTCTCCGGCCGGTTGGTGGCCGCAACAACGAAAATGCCGCGCTGGGAGCATTCGGTCATCTGAGCGAGAAACTCATTGACCTCCGCAGCGTAATGCTGGCTCAGCTGCCCTTCGCGACTAGGCAGCATGGCGTCAACTTCATCGATGAAGATCAGGGTTGGAGCTTTCTTTTCAGCCTCCTTGAACATCTGCCCAATCTTCTCTTGCGTTCCGTGCACATAGATGCTGGCGAGATCCGATGGCTTCACCTCGATGTAGTGATAGCCGATCTCTTCGGCAAGTTTCTGGGCAATGAATGTTTTACCGCAGCCCGGCGGCCCATAGAGCAGCACGCCATTGGGGGGCGTAACCCCGTATTCCCGGTAAAGCTCCGGCTCGGATAACGGCCGGATGATGTCCTGATATAGCGTCTCTTTGAACTCGTGCATCCCTGCGACCAGATCCAAACCCTTGCCCCTGCGCCGGGACGTAAAACCTCCGTCTCGCTTTGCGCTCAGTGTTTTCGCTTTGGGCACGCCTGAAGCTACTGATCTCGGCCACCGAAGTTCGGCCCAGGTACGCAGATCTTCCAAGAACTCTGCTGCATTCTTATAGCGTGCTTCCAAATCCTTCTCGATCGCTTTCAAGACAATTACATCAAGGCGCTTATCGCCCCCTTCCTCATTGTGAAACGAGGGTGGCCTACATTCGGTTTTGCGCGCCCGCATGATCTCGGTGACGATGCTCTCGGGCTCGCCATCCGTCTTATCAAGATCGTATTGCCAAGGATGAATGCCAGCGAGCATCCGATAGAGCGTGATGCCAGCGGAAAAGACATCGCTGGCGAGAAGGTAACCGCCCCAGAAGCATTCCGGCGCCATGTAGGGATAGCGCCCGGCTGCCCCGGGCAGATGCCCTCCCATGTCGATCGGCTGGGCCAGGCCGAAATCCGAGAGTAAGGCGGCAGGCTTCTCATGCTCGTAAGAAAGCAGGATATTGTCTGGGTTGATGTCGCGATGAATGATCGGCGGGGTCATCTCATGCGCTGCTTTGAGCCCATCGAGAACATCCAGCATAATCGGAGCCGCCTCCGCTGCTGACAAGGTAATCTTGCGTGCCATCAACTGCGTGAGCGTCTCGCCGGAGACAAAACCCATCGTGATGTAATGGCGCTTGGCCCCATCAATCTCAAACGTGTTGGCCTCGAACACTCGAACCACATTCGGATGGGTGATCTGCGCGAGGATCTTCGCCTCCCGGGTGATTTCCTCCAGATTGGCCGATTGTTCGAAGTCGGCCTTAAAAAGTTTCAAGACTTGGGTGCCGAGATACTTGTGCCGGACTCGGTAAACCTCTCCGAAAGCACCTTCCCCGATGAAGAAGAGAATTTCATAAGTGCCGTCAACGATCTGGCCCTTGACCAGTGTCCCTTTGCGCTTCGCCTTGGTCATATCACTTGCGCAGCACCTCATCACTGAGCTTGCGTACGCTCTCCTGGCGCTCGCGCGGCAGCAAATCAAATAATGATTTAACCGCCTCCTCCAGTTTCGATTTCGACGGATTTGAGGCGATAAGCGCCTTGGCGTCATTGAGCAGACGTTTAGCTTCGCGCCGATCCTTCCACTCGAGCGTCTCGAAGTCTTGATCAAAGCGCTTGATGTAGCTAATCCACAGCCCAATATCTTCACGCACCAGAGCAAAAGACAGCGCGCCAATTTCCTCAATCAGCTGCTTGGCAGCCTTGATGTTCTGCTCGCGCTTAACCGCGCGCACCTTATCCTGATACTCGCCGACCAGCTTCTGTGCCTTCTCGTTACCATAGCGCTGACCGGTCACCAGTAAATTTTCCATGGCCGAATCGAGGTCGGCTTCCACCTTTGGCCACTGTCCGGACAGCTCCAGTTTTTCCAGATTGATGACGGCTTTTCTCAACTCTTCCCGGATCTCGATGAGCGAATCGAAGTCACCCCGGCGGTTCTCCAGCTTCGAGTCGAGATTGTTTATCTCCCTCTCGTTCTTACTAACCTCTTCCGGATTCGTATTGGCCTTAATCTGCTCAATCAGAGATCGTGCGTCAGAAAGATGCTCTTGCAGGGTATTCGCGTCCTCTGTCTGAATATTACTTTCCAAATCTATTTCAATAGTTTCATCGATAGCCGGCATGTAGATTGAGAGCTTGACTCGTCGCGAAGCGTCAATGCTCAGCGTCAGGTCCACGTCACTGTTGGCTGGAAGAAGTGCTGGCAACTGCTCGCCGGATATGGTGTATTCTCCGATCGGCTGATGAAGGATCGCACGCGACCCCTCAGTTCCATAATCGAATTCATAAAAGACGACACGGAACTTATCGCTTTTGTTCCCCGGCCTAATGTCTTTGGCTGTCTTGTAGCTTCCCTTACCCTTCCCTGGCAGCGTCTGATTTTTCTCCAGCCCCAAAAGGGAATAAACGCCCTGAATGCCGGTAGCCACATTGACTACTTCCAAGCCTATAGAGCGAGGGAGCGTGGGGTTGGCGATCTTCAAACCATGAATAATCGTAATTGCGGATGGCTCGCAAGGCACGGGATTGCCCTTTTCGTCAAACAAGGAGACACGGAATAGATTCGCTTTCCCCTCGCTAAGATGAACAGAGACAATCTCTGCGTCATCTGCCATCTCGAGTCGGCCGCTGGACCAACCTCTGTCAGCGCGGCTGACTTCAATAAACAACTTTTGCGGTAGCGAAGCAGATGACTTGTCGCGGTCGACCCGGATGCCAATATGCTCTTCCGCCTCGACTGTCGTCTCGGGGTATTTCAATGTCAGCTGCGCTTTGCTCAGATCGCGTTTTTGCAGATCCCGCGGAATGTCCTTGGTGGATGCAAAAAAAGCCGCGCCGCGTGCCACCGCTGTCATGGGATCAACGCTGGTGTCGATTCGATCTGTCAGTTGCTCTTTGAGCATCCGCCGCAGCGTTTGGGAAAAGGTAGGGCCTCCAACCAAAATGACCGTTTTAAGGTCCGCGCCTGTAACACCATTACGCTTGAGGAGATCCGCTGTGATACTTATTGCTTTCTGGAAAATCGGTACGCAGACCTTCTCGTAATCTGCCAAGCTGATTTTCAGATCCAGCAGCAGCTCTTCACCGCTCTCATCTTCACCGAAATCCTCTAGATAGACTGCCCATTTGTTTTTCGAAGAGAGATTGATCTTTGCCTCCTCAGCAAACCGCTTGAGAGCATCTTGAAGCAGTTTCTTTCCCGCATCATTTTGAAGAAGCTTGCCAATATCGTATTCATTCGCGAGCGCGGGAATAAAAATCTGGTCAACGATAGCGAAATCGATGTTCTTTCCGCCAAGGTGATTGTCACCTTCAGTATCGATAACTTTCATGACGCCTTCTTCGACCTGCATCAAAGCGGCGTCAAATGTACCGCCACCGAAGTCAAAAACGAGCCAATAACCTTCCATCGAGGACGCCTTGATGCCATAGGCAATTGACGCGGCGATAGGCTCTTGCAGCAGCTCGCAATACTTGAACCCAGCGAGCTCCGCGGCTCGCTGGGTAGCGTCAATCTGATTCTGGCGAAACATCGAAGGGACAGTGATCACTGCGGTTTCCACAACCTCATCGCGCACGTAGCTCTTAAGTTTTTTTAGAACCTCAGCCGACAGCTGCTCAGAAGAGAACTCGGCACCTTTGTGGGTGCTAGGGTAACGCTTGTCTGTCCCCATCGTGCGCTTGAACTCGAAGAACACGTCTGAGCTGGCGGCATCCGAATCGCCCTTGGTGAACTTCTTGAACACTTTTAGGGCTTCTTGGCTAACACTGTTGAATGCAATCTGGCCAACAAACATGCTCTGCTTCTTGTTAAAAGACACGCAGGAAGGGGTGGTGTCCTTCTGATCTTCGTCGCTCTTGATGATCTTCGCCTCGCCTGCTTCCATACGGGAAATCGCCGAATTGGTTGTTCCCAAGTCGATACCGTAATCAAGTTTTGTCCGATTCATGCTTTCGCTCCGCTATATTTGTATGCCAGTTCAAGAACCAGTACTGACTTCAAGTTCTGAAACCTGGACCACTGTGCCTCGATAATTCACCTGTGGCTTGATCACCTTGGAGATAATCCGCTCATCAGGCGAGAGACTCTCGTCGGGAATGAAACGTGCCACTACGTTGAGTCCGTCAGAGAAGGATTTGTTGGTCAGATCCACGATTTCATATCCCTGGTCTGCCAATTCGCCTTCGAGCCGCTCAATCGACTTCTTTAGAGGGCCCAATCCTTTCGTATCTTCTGGCAGCGCATTGAGGCGCTTTTGCATGCGATGGATTTCATCAGCGAGCCTTAGCGCGAGTGAATGGTCCTGAGTTTCAGAGTTACCCGTCGACACGGGGGACTGACTCTGCCTTCCCTCCTTAATCCGGAGCAACAATGACGACAGTTCCCGTGCCAGATTCGCATCAGCCTGTGCCATGCGCTGATCCGCTTCGCGGATCGACGCAACCGCCCGGTCGTATTTCTCGCCAAGCCCGCTCTCGGACGCTCGCAACCTGCGACGGAATGCCAAGAAGCTGAAGCCAACGACTGCCAGGACAACTACCAGCATCCCGAGCAGCGCAAGGAATCTTAGGATCATTGCGTCGGAAAGATTTTGGGCGCTCGTTTGCTGGTTGAGGCGAAGCTTATCGAGCTCCGCTTTGAGCGTGCCGATCTGCTTGCTTTGGTCTTTGGAATCCTGAGAAAGTGCCTTGGCTGACCTTGTCAGGGATTTAACATTTGTCTCTGATTGAGCCAACCGTTTCGATAGAGACTCGATCTGATCCTTTGCGGCGTCGGGTGTGGAGTCAACACCCTGCGCGAGAGTCGGCTGAAACGCCGCGATCAGCAACGGCAGCAAAAACCTCAATGTTCTTTTTGCGTTCATTTGCTGCACATGCCCAATAAGATAAGCACGCCAACGATCACGGCCCAAGGAATAAGCTCTTCGAATCCACTTGAACTCGGTGCAGGAATCTTGGTTTGTAAATCATTTATAACCTCAAGGTTCGATCCCACGCGTTCCTGCAGCTTAGGAGCCATGTCAAAGCCTGCAATCTTGCGTGTTATCTCGGCGGCTTGGTAGATGACGCTGCGCAAGTGAACCAAGTCCCTAGTCTGCATGCCGCGCTCTTGCTCACGGTTGACGGTATCGATTAGATAATTGAGCGTCTTCCCAACCACGGCGCTGGAGAGGTCTATGTAATGCTCATCATCGCGCCCCAGAACCTGCATGATCTTGGACAACTCATTGCTCGCTGCGTTGACGAACGACTCCGCTTCTTGTAGGGAAGCAAAATCCTTACCCAACCTCTCAATGATGAATTCAAACGAGGAAGCTACCGGTTTATGACGCTCCTTCGCCTCCTTGCCCTTCTCAATGATCTCCTGATTCTCTTCGATCCGTTTTTTGATTTGGCCGCTTGAGGGCATCCTTGCGGCCACATCTATGAGACCAGCAGCTATGTCAATCTCTTCGTATTTGTTCAACGCCAGCACCGCGCAACCGTTGATCTCGTCGGCGAGCTTGTTTGCCAGCGTTTGAAAATGCAGATCGTTTTCGCTGAGATGCGCTTTAAGTGTAAAGAAGTCATCCAGCACGTCAGCGAGCCCAAAGCAGTCATTGAGGCCTTCCAGTGAGGGGCTGTTTTCGCGCTGATGCTCGCAGCGGTGAATCGCTTCCTCGATGCGCTCGATTATCGGGTTAGCAGTTTTTGATTTGAGATAGTCGGCCGCCTCAGAGGGAAATGACCTGCATGCACCCAGCAGCCCCAATCCGTGATGACCATAAGGCGCCCCAGACAAAGAGGAAGTAAACTTCAATATCTCATCGACCGCGCGCCTCCAGATCGAATCGGGGTTAATTGCACTTGCCCTTCGACCGGCGAATGCCTGCGCGAATTCATCGAAAGAGTGATCCAAAATCCAGCCCAAGTTCTCAAGTCCTTTGTCGAAACGATCTTTGTAGAAGGAATCACCAGTTGCAGTAGCGAAGCAAAGAGATGCGTAATTGAGCCGCCAGCTAAACGGGATGGAAACATCGCGGCTTAGTGATCTTTCCCAGATGTTCATCGCCTGCATAGGCTTGCCGGCGGCCAACCCTTCAAGAGCAAGTTCGTCGACGCTGTTGGCCCCATGAAACCAGAACAACGAATGAAACAGCCGTGCCTCCGGCTGCTCGATCTTACGGGCAGCCCCCTTGATGGCCTCGACTGTCCGGACCAAGCCAGGAAAGAAGGAATAGTCAGTAGGATATGACTTTGCCTTCCCGAGTTCCGCGAAAGTCTCCAAGTCAGAGACGCGCTTGGCGATCTCCTTGCTGGTGGCTGTCAAAGGAAGTCCTAGAACACGAAAAGGATTCCCGAGTACCAAATCCAATTTTCAACCCCCCTAAGTCTTAAATTATTCTGAGAACGGACATCAGTCCCTTTATGCCACTCCGTAGCACTGGGATCGTTCAAACCGTGTCGAACCCGCATCGAACAGCCCATGTATACCAAGACAGCTAATCGACTGGTTGGGCCAATATTGCTACATACTACTATGCTGTTCCTGCACTAAGAAAACAGGCATTTAAGCTACACATAAGTCTATGACTTTGCAGGTTCTCCAATATTGCCCAGCTTTCAAGTCGAGGCTCTTGCCCATATATTCCTCATAGGCTATATTCCTTCCATGACATGGGACGTCGAGTACACCGACGATTTCGGGCGATGGTGGGATACGCTCACCGTGGGTGAACAGAAAGCCATCGCCAAGATCGTCGGACTGCTTGAGGCGAAGGGGCCGGACCTGCCCTTTCCCTTCAGTTCCAGCGTACAGGGCTCCCGCCTCGGACACCTGCGGGAGCTGCGGGTGCAGCATCAAGGCCGGCCGTACCGGATTCTCTACGCCTTCGACCCACGCCGCGTGGCGCTACTTTTGATCGGGGGCGACAAAACCGGCAACAGCCGCTGGTACAAGAAGATGATACCTGTGGCCGAGCGGTTATATGAAGAACACCTGCAAGAGATCGAGCGGCACAAACGAAGGAGATAAAACCATGGCAAAGAAGTTTCGCAATCTGGTCACCAAAATGTCGCCGCGGGCGCAGGCGGAGATTCGCCGCGACGTCAAGAAGATGCTGCGTGAGATGCCGCTTTACGAACTGCGGCAAGCGCGGGCGTTCTCGCAGGAGAAAATCGCCAAGACGATGCACGTCAAACAGGCTTCTGTCTCCAAACTCGAACGGCGTGCGGATATGTATCTCAGTACGCTGCGTAGTTATGTCGAGGCGATGGGTGGGAAATTGGAGCTTGTCGCCAAGTTTCCTGAAGGTGCGGTACGCATCAAGCAATTCGAGGACTTGGAGGTTAACGAGAAGCGGCAGGCGGCTGGTTAATAGTTGTTCGGTGGGCAATGCCCACCACATTTAATCACTCGATGTTCTGGACCTGCTCGCGCATCTGCTCGATCAGCACCTTGAGTTCCACGGCGACATTGGTCAGGCGCGTGT
>MGXL01000128.1:0-300 GCA_001801365.1 Gammaproteobacteria bacterium RBG_16_57_12
CCCTGCTCCGCTTGCTGAATCACCTCAAGCAAATCGACGTGGTAGTGATGAGCGAACTTTCCCGCCTTGGCCGCGAACAATCGCAGACCAGCAGTGTGCTTGCTAATTTCCATAGTAAAAATGTGCGTGTATTTTTCTACCTGACCGACGAAGAATTGCGCTTCGAGTCTGCGGTGGATAAGTTCATGGTATCGGCCGTTTCCTTCGCCGCTGAACTGGAACGCGAAAGGGCCAGTCAGCGCGCCCGTGATGCCCTGGAGCGCAAGGCACAAAAGGGGTATAACACCGGCGGGCGGGTTT
>MGXL01000128.1:397-711 GCA_001801365.1 Gammaproteobacteria bacterium RBG_16_57_12
AACAAGAGGCCGAGGTTGTACGCAGCATCTTCCGCATATATGCCGACGGCCACGGCATAGGCACGATTGCAAAGGCCCTTAATGCTTTTCGCGCCGCCCCTGCCGCGCCACCTCGCCGCCGAAACAGGCTTAATGTGACAGAAACAAAGACACGGCACGCTGCTCTGAATGAAAAGTATTTTGGCGGGAATACACCCCCGGCACCCAGAAAAGGCACCGGATCATGGGCGCCATCATCCATTCTGGCAATCCTTAACCGTGAACGCTATCAAGGCATCGTCCCCTTTGGCCTTCACCGTAACAGGCTCGCAAAC
>MGXL01000128.1:731-1151 GCA_001801365.1 Gammaproteobacteria bacterium RBG_16_57_12
CAAACAGGAACAGTACCTACAGATTAAGGTTGAGGCGCTGTGCATTATTGAACCGGCCTTGTGGAAGGCTGTGCAAAATCGCCATGAGAAGGCCAAAAAAACCTACCTGCGCGAAACAGGGGGGAGGCTATGGGGTAACCCCGGCTCAGGGGCAGAGAGCAAATACCTGCTGACGGGTATCGCCAAATGTGGCTGTTGCGGGGGCAATATCACCAGCCTTGGCGGTCGTTCAGGCTCAGGAGACAAGCGAAAGCCCGTCTATTATTATGGATGTTCTTACCGTCGCAACCGAGGCCCCAATGTATGCGGCAATGACGCCCGTGCGCGCATGCACGAGACAGACGAGGCATTACTGGCCGCCATCGAGGACCAGGTGCTGACCCCGGAGAACGTGGCATTTACGATTGAGGAAGCGCTGAG
>MGXL01000128.1:1180-10587 GCA_001801365.1 Gammaproteobacteria bacterium RBG_16_57_12
AGGAGATCGAAACTGAGCAACGGCGCATCCGGCGGGAGCTAGACCGGTTCATGGCCCTGATCGCCAATGGACAGGCGCCGGCTGCGGTACTCACCCAGATCACCGAGCGGGAAGCCCGTATCACGGCCTTGGAGCATGAACTGGCAGAGTTTAACGCCCCCCAGACTGATCAACTCGACTCACGCCGCCTCAGGCGGGCTGTGGAGGAACGGATTGGGCGATTCCGGGATCTGATGAGGAGTGACGTGCCTTTGGCCCGGCAGGCCCTGGGGAAGCTGATCGTACCGAATAGCCTGCGGTTTACGCCGGCTGATACCGGCGACCGCAAAACCTTCGCTTTTGAAGGTATGACCCGAGTCGGGCCTTTATTCAACCCGGGTTATATAGAAATGGCGTCCCCAAGGGGATTCGAACCCCTGTTACTGCCGTGAAAGGGCGGTGTCCTAGGCCTCTAGACGATGGGGACACATGAACCTGTGTGTGGTGTTCTGGTGGAGCTAGGCGGGATCGAACCGCCGACCTCTTGCATGCCATGCAAGCGCTCTCCCAGCTGAGCTATAGCCCCTAAACTGCTGAGGTGCGCATTATAAGATGGGGGATATAGGCTGTCAATTCATGTTTTTATTCCCATTTACCACTGTGTGACGGCCTACAAATCGGGTAAATATTATGCTGCTTCCCGCCGATAGGGATAGGGATCATCTGGAATTCAATCATGGCGCATTTACTGTTCGAGAACCTGGAGCGCATCAGAGCCAGGGCATTATACATTGGTCAGCGTATTGACTTGCGGGCCCTGGAAACCACGCATCGTCTGGGTTCATCGCCGCTGGTGATCTCGGCGGGCGCCCAGGGTTGCGCCGTCCTGTTCCGCTTCGGGATTGTGGTGCTGTTTGATCTCAATGCCGTGGATGAAATGAACTTTATCCAGGGCATCAAGCATCTGGTGATCGAACCCCAGGAAAATATCGAAACCGAAGAAGTCGAAATCATCTACAACCCTGAGCAGCAGGAAGGCATCAGCCAGACACGGATCACACTCAAGAATTTTTCCATAGAGCGCCTGCAACTGCTTGCCATCATCCTGGCCAAGAGTGTGGTGCTCGATCGCTATGAACGCAGTGTCACCCGGACCTTCGACCGTATCGAACCTTTGGCCACCGCCATGAAACGGGAAGGCAAAAGCGGTGACCACGCCCTGGAACTGATCCGACATATCGGTGACAATCTCAGCACCCAGGTGGAGATGGTGGGTCGGGCCGAGATCACCGACAAGCCCGATCTGCTATGGGAGCATCCTGATCTGGAACGCCTGTATCACATACTGGAGGATGAATACGAATTGAGTGAACGGCACCTGGCGCTGGAACGCAAGCTGGATCTGATCGCCCGCACGGCCGAAACGCTGTTGGCCTTATTGCAAAACAAGCGCAGCCTGCGGGTCGAGTGGTATATTGTGATCCTGATTGTATTCGAGATCATGCTGACGCTCTACCAGATGCTGTTCAATCACACCGTCTAGCCATCAGCCAGACTGATATACTCAATCGCCTTTTCCAGGCGTGCCAGGGTCTTGCCCGGTCCGATCAAATACACGGTCACATCGATGGGTGGCGAAACGCTGCCGCCGGTGACCGCCACCCGCAATGGCTGGGCCACCTTGCCAAGTTTTAGCCCAAGCTGTTCGGCGGTTTCATTGATGACCTGATGGATGGGCTCCGGCGCCCACTCGGTCAGTGTCTTGATTTTCTCATGCAGGAATTCAAGCGCCGCCCTGGCCTCGGCCTTAAGATTTTTCTTGGCGGCGCTTTCATCAAAACGCTCGAAATCCCGATAGAAAAACACGCTGTTCTCAGCCATTTCCACCAGGGTCTTGGCGCGCTCTTGCTGGGCCTTAACCACCTCCACCAGCGCTGGTCCGGTGCTAGGGTCGATACCCAGCTTGCCCAGGTGATAACTGAGATGCCGGGCGATATGCTCCGGCGACGCCGTCTTGATGTAATGCTGATTCAGCCACAGCAGTTTGCCATGATTCAGCGCCGAGGCCGAGTTGTTGATGTTCTCCACGGCGAACAGCGCGATCATTTCCTCCGTGGTGAAAATCTCCTGATCGCCGTGTGACCAGCCCAGGCGCACCAGATAATTGAGCAGGGCCTCGGGCAGGAAACCCTGCTCCCGGTAATCCATGACACTGGCCGCGCCATGACGCTTGGAGAGCTTGGCGCCATCCTCGGCGAGGATCATGGGCACATGGGCATACACCGGCGGTTCCGCGCCCAGCGCGCGGAAGATATTGATCTGGCGCGGGGTGTTGTTGAGGTGGTCATCGCCCCGAATGACGTGGGTGATGGCCATGTCATAGTCATCCACCACCACGGACAGATTGTAGGTGGGAGAGCCATCGCTGCGCGCGATGATCAGATCATCCAGCTCGCTGTTCTGAAACACCACACGGCCGCGCACCTTGTCATCCACCACCACCGCGCCCTCGGTGGGATTCTTGAAGCGCACGACCGGCGCCACGCCCTCACGCGGAGTTTTACGCTGCCGGCAGCGGCCGTCATAACGCGGCTTTTGTTTGTTGGCCATCTGTTCTTCACGCATGGCCTCCAGCTCTTCCTTGCTGCAATAACAGTGGTAGGCCTCGCCCCTGGCCAGCAGTTGCTGCACCACTTCCTTGTAGCGGTCAAAGCGATGGGTCTGATAAAACGGACCCTCGTCATATTCGAGACCCAGCCAGGTCATCCCTTCCAGAATGGCGTTGACCGATTCCGCCGTGGAGCGCTCCAGATCGGTATCCTCAATCCGCAGAATAAACCGCCCGCCGTGTTTACGGGCGTGCAGCCAGGAAAACAGGGCGGTGCGGGCGCCGCCGATATGAAGATATCCGGTCGGGCTGGGGGCAAAACGGGTGCGCAGGGTCATGACAGGTTGGCCTTTGGGTCGGTTAACTGACGAGCGGCTATTCTAGCCCGAGCCTTGCCGGTGAACCACATCATTTTATAACTGTGCACGGGGCTAGACAGGCAAAGATCTGACGCGGCCTTCAGGCACCCCGGTTTCGGTCATAAGCCGTGTCCTTCATACATGTGCGCGATATCATCGGCAAATCGCGTCAACACCGCGTTGCGTTTGAGTTTGAGCGTCGGTGTGAGCAGGCCGTTTTCCACGGTCCAGGGTTCGAGATACAGGGCAACCCGACGCACCTGGCCATAACCGGGAAACGCCTTGAGGGTTGCGGCGATTCGTGACAGCACCACTTCCTTTACCTTTTTGTTCCGCAATGCGTCAGGATCATTGGCCTCCATGCCCAGTATGGCCGCCAGCTTCGCCCAATGCTGTGAATTCAGGACCACTAGGGCGCACAGATAGGGTCTGGCTTCGCCGATGACCATCACCTGTTCAAACAATCCGTCCAGAGCAATCGCCATTTCCATATCGGTGGGTGGCAGTTTCTCGCCATTGGCCAGGACGATGATGTCCTTGAGCCGGCCGGTGATATATAAATGCCCCCGTTCATCAACCTTGACCTGGTCGCCGGTGCGCAACCAGCCGTCCGGCGTCATGACATCCCGGGTGGCCTGTTCATTATTCCAGTAGCCCAGCATGACACAGTCACTGCGCGTCTGGAGTTCTTGAGCTTCACCGATGCGCACCTCCACACCCGGCAGGGGCGTGCCGATGCTGGCGGGGATATTGTCCTCGATGCGATTGACGGAAATCACCGGGCTGGCTTCGGTCAGTCCATAACCCTGGACCAGCGGCATGCCGAAGGCAATAAACAGACGCGCCACCTCTGGCGATAACGCTGCCCCACCACAGATCGCCACCCGCAGCCGGCCGCCCAGTTTTTGCATCACTTTGTCAGCGATCAGGTGATTGAGCAAAGGCCACAACACTAACCCGGGAAACCAGGGCGCGCGCCCCTGCAGATACTCGAATCGGTTCCAGCCGATCGTGATGGCCAAGGCAAACAGTTTTCTGGCCAAAGGCGATTTTTCCTGCAATCCATCCTGGATCCTGCCATAAATGCGCTCGTAGATGCGTGGCACGGACACCAGCACGGTGGGGCGGATGGCCATCAAATCCTCCGCCAGTTGCGGGATGGATCGGGCGAACGCCACTTCAGCACCCAACATCATGGGCAAATAATATCCTATGGTGCGTTCCAGGGTGTGGGACAGCGGCAGGAAAGACAGAAAGACATCCTGGCCATCAACCGCGGCGCATTGCAGGGCAGCGGAGGCATTGCTCAGGATGTTTTTATGACTGAGCATCACCCCCTTGGGGCGGCCGGTGGTCCCCGAGGTATAGACGATTGTCGTCAGACCCTCGGGCAGGCTCTTTGTAGTTTGCAAGTCCCCTTCCAGACCAGACAGCCAGTTGCCCAGTGATAACAATCTCACATCCCGATTCTGCTCCTCATCCCCGGACGGCTGGAAGCAGATAACCCGTTGCAAACTCGTCAGTTGATCATGACAGGTGGCAATGGCTTCCCATTGCTTGAGGTCATTCACCAGCAACAGCTTCACACTGGCGTCATTGATGATATAGGCGACATTGTCGGCACGGTCATTGAAGTACAGAGGCACGGAAACCAGGCCCAGACCGGCGGCGGCCAGATCGAATACCGGCCATTGTCTGCAATTGGGCAGCATGATCGCCACCCGGTCGCCCGGTTGCAATTCATCATTGGCGAACCCGGCTTGCCAGCGGGCAACCTCGTGGGCAATTTGCTGCCAGGTCGAGGTACGCCAGTGGCCACTGACAGGGTCATATTCCCGGTAGGCGACCTTGTTCGGGGTACGCCAGACCCGTTCGAGAAACAGTTCCGGGAGCGTGGAACCCTCTTGTAGTGTGATTGTCCCCTGCTGCACATTGTCTCCGTTCTGGGATAAGCAAGCTTTCCACAGTGACTGATGATTGTATCGGCTATGTGGATAGGATTAAGCAGTTCACATGTCAGCCATATGTATTATTATTGACCTGTATGACTTTGTTGACTACGGTGTAGCCTCATCACAGCGTCTAGCCCTCCAGCTTTTTCCACAGGCAGTTTCCACCGCTGGTCTTGTCTATGGCATCAAGACGGGCTTGATGAGCGGTCAATTCATCATCGTGCGCCAACAGCACCTTCAGCCGCGGGCGATCCTTCGAAAGTCGGCGGATCATGGTCGTTCCGGCCACGCCCCCGGTGTCAGAATTTCCTCCCAGGAATAACATCACCTGCCCCCCGGTCATGGCCAGATAGACATCCGCCAGTATCTCGGCATCCAGCAAGGCGCCATGCATCTGCCGGTGACTGTTGTCGATGTTATAGCGCTTGCATAAGGCATCCAGATTATTTTTCTGGCCCGGATGCTTCTTGCGCGCCATAGCCAGGGTATCGGTTATCTGACAGTGCTCCGTGATCCCCCGCCAGGCTTCGTCCAGCCGTGTGAATTCGGCATTGATAAATCCGACATCAAACGGCGCATTGTGAATAATGAGCTCAGCGCCCCTGATGTACTCCAGAAACTCTGCGCCCATATCGGCAAAGCGGGGTTTATCGCCCAGAAATTCGTTGGTGATGCCATGAACCTCGATAGCACCTTCGTCGATTTCGCGGTCTGGTTGCAGATAACATTGGTAGTTATTGCCGGTGAGCCGCCGTTCCACCAGCTCGACACAGCCGATTTCAATAATGCGGTGCCCCTGGCTGGGTTCCAGGCCCGTGGTTTCAGTATCCAGTATGATCTGTCGCATAAATAATTATTATTAATGTTGTTTATTAAGTATTTCGTCCAAACCTTTGTTTGCCAATGAATCTGCCAATTCATTTTCGGTGTGGCCGGTGTGTCCGCGCACCCAGTGCCAGGAAACCTGGTGGTGACGGATGGCTTCATCCAGCCGTTGCCAGAGATCCACATTTTTTACCGGCTTCCTGTCTGCCGTCTTCCAGCCATTGCGCTTCCATCCCGACAACCATTCGGTAATACCTTTCTTCACATACTGCGAGTCCGTCGTCAGGCTAACCTGGCAAGGACGTTTCAGGCTCTCCAGGGCCATGATGGCCGCAAGCAGCTCCATACGGTTATTCGTCGTATGGGCTTCTCCGCCATGCAACTTCTTCTGGTGGCCGTCATAGCGCAGCAACACGCCCCAGCCTCCCGGTCCAGGATTACCCCGGCATGCACCATCAGTAAAGATTTCCACGTGTTTAGTCATGCTCCACGTCTCGCATGTTCGTACTGATGGCATCTGCCGGGTTGAATTTGCGCCTGGCCCGCCAGCGTGGCCTGATGGGCGTCAGGGCGGTAACCCGCTTTTTGGCCACCATGATATAGCCTCCCCCAAAAAATGGCCAACTCCGTTGTCCCAGCCTCTCCAAGAATCGTATTTTGTGCAATATGCCCGGATGAGTGATGGGCGGGCGGAAAAAATAGCTGCGACTGTATACCATGTCAAAACCCAGCAGTGACAGCCAGTCCTTCAATCGGCGCATGCTGTAAAAATTTCCATTCCAGGGTGCCTTTTTCCAGGGGGCCAATATCAGGGACCAGAGATACCATAAACTGAACGGGTTGAAGCCGAGCAGAACCAAATGCCCTTCGGGAATCAGGGATCGGTCAAGCTCGCGCAACACCTGATGTGGGTCAGGTGAAAATTCCAATACATGGGGCAGCAGCACGACATCAACTGAGTCACCGGCGATGGGCCAGGACTCCGGTTCGGCGCACAAAACCCCTGCCTTGCAGGAGGTATTCGCCAAGGCATAATAATCACCATCCATGAGACTGCAATGATGTATCCGGCTTTGCCCCAATACATGGCAATGCCCCAGGATGCCTACTTGCAGCAGATGATAGCCAAACAGGTTCGAGAGGATGTCATCGAGCTCCTTGCGCTCATACTCCAGCAGCGCCTGGCCGAGTGGCTTGCGATACCACTCGTTCAACTCATAGCGCGCCTGCAACTGTATGGCCGGGTCGATTTTTTTGCTGTGACGTTTTCTAAACATTCACTACAATCTTGCCAGGTGAGAATAAACGGGAATCATTGTGACATGTTATCCATAACGGGCATACCTGCCTTTACCGATAATTATATCTGGATGATAACCTCGTCCGGATCCGGTTTTGCAGCCATTGTTGATCCGGGCGATGCCCAGGTTGTGTTGCAGAGGCTGAGCCAACAATCGCTGCAGCCGGTCGCGATCCTGATTACCCATCATCATCGCGACCATATCGGCGGCATCCGGGAAATTTTGTCCCATTATCAGGTGCCGGTGTATGGTCCTGCCCGCGAGCATATTAACGGCATAAGCCATGCCGTTACCGAAGGTGATCAGATCACTATCCCGGAACTGGGGGCAAGTTTCAGAGTGATCGACACGCCGGGACACACCCGCGGTCACGTCTGCTACCATGGCCATTCACTGTTGTTCTGCGGCGATACCCTGTTTACCGCCGGATGCGGCCGGCTGTTCGAGGGCACGGCGGCGCAGATGCAGGATTCTCTGCACAGACTGCGCCAGTTACCTGATGATACCCAGGTCTATTGCGCCCATGAATACACCCAGGCCAATCTGGCCTTCGCACGGATTGCCTTGCCGGACAACCCCGACATCCGCCGGCGCCAGGAGGACGTTATCAGAAAACGCCGCACAGGATTATCCACCGTACCGGCAAACCTGGGACTGGAGAAACGTACCAACCCCTTTTTACGCTGGGACGATCCGGTGCTGATCCGCCGAGCAGAAGAATTTACCGCGACCAGACTCGAGGCCCCTGCCGAAATATTTAGTGTGATAAGACACTGGAAAGATACTTTAGATTAAACTACTCTATCGCCTGGCCGAAATAATTAAGATCATAATATTGTATCTCCAGAAATATTTTTATGGCTAAACCAATAATATTTATAACAATTGCAGCCTGCCTATCCGGGTGTGTCTCTACAGGCGCATACTTGGCCACAGTACATAAAGAATCGGTTCTGGAGCGGAATAATTACCTTGACGTATCTGGGTATAATATTTTCTCTGTGCAGGCGCCCCTTTCATCCCCTGTGGCATCTTCGCGGCCCATCCTGTTGAGCTCGTTAACCTATCCCAATGCCCTTTTCAAAGAGCCTCAGATACCACCTGAAGATGTGATCATTCCCGATCTGTCCGAAAGCAGCGGCGAGAGTGATGATGTGGCCAATGATGAGCCGGCTTTAGAGGATGAAGAACCCTCGAATACCGACACACCCGAGGACGAGCAAAACGCCGATCTGGGCACACCCGATGAGGGCAGCGATTTGTCTGAAGCCCAGATCAATGAACTGGAAATGGAGATATACGATAGCAAGAACAATCCAGTAATCACCGGCAGGCTCTACCACAAGGGCAATAACAACAGTGTCTGGGAAGAAATCCGCAAGGGATTCTCCTTGCCGGACAGTGATCACCCCGGCGTCAAAGGTGATCTGGACTGGTTTGTGAATAATCCCGATTACCTGCTCCGCACCTCGATTCGCGCCAAACCCTATCTGCACTTTGTGCTGGAGGAAATCAAAAGCCGAGGCATGCCCACTGAAATCGCCCTGTTACCCATTGTTGAAAGCGCCTACCAACCCTTTGCCTATTCACACGGGCGCGCTGCGGGCATCTGGCAGTTTATCCCCGGCACCGGGCGCCTGTATGGTTTAAAACAAAACTGGTGGTATGACGGCCGGCGAGATGTTTATGCCGCCACCCGCGCCGCACTCACCTATCTGCAAAATCTGAGTGAAATGTTCGAAGGCGACTGGTTGCTGGCACTGGCAGCCTATAACTCCGGCGAAGGCACCGTGGCACGGGCCGTGGCAAAAAATCGTAAGCTCGGCAAAAAAACCGATTTCTGGTCCTTGAAACTACCGCGTGAAACGCGCGGCTATGTGCCCAAGCTGCTGGCGCTGGCCACCATCGTCAATGATCCGGATAAATTCAGCTCCACAATGCTGGATATCTCCAATGAACCCTATTTCGCCCTGGTAAATACCGAGTCGCAACTCGATCTGGCGCTGGCGGCCGAACTTGCCGAACTCAGTACTGATGAGATCTATCAGCTCAATCCCGGTTTCAACCGCTGGGCCACTGATCCTGCGGGTCCGCATTATCTACTGCTGCCGATAACCAAGGTCGAAAGTTTCAGCGCCGAACTGGCCAAAGTGCCCGAGAACGAGCGCATCAGTTGGACTCGCCACCAGGTCAAATCCGGCGAAACCATCGGTCAAATCGCCAAGCGCTACCATACGACCACCCAGCAGATCAAAGAAATCAACAACCTGCGCAGCCAGATGATCAAGGTTGGCAGTTATCTCCTGATCCCCACAGCCAGCCGCGATACCGCTAGCTACACCATGACGGCGGACCGTCGTCTCGCCTCCATACAGTCCACCAC
>MGXL01000128.1:10734-12298 GCA_001801365.1 Gammaproteobacteria bacterium RBG_16_57_12
ACGGACAAAGCGCTCTCCAAGGCCGGTTCCCTGCCTCCCAGCGCCATCACCCAGCGTATCAAGTATCGCGTACGTAGCGGCGACTCCCTGTCCCGTATTGCAGAACGCTTCCGGGTATCGATCAATGATCTGGTGCGCTGGAACAACCTCAATCGCGATAGACATCTGCGGCCGGGGCAGAGCCTGACCCTGTACGTGGATGTACGCCAGCAGTCGGGCAATCTGTAATCAGGGATACCCGCTCTCTGAAGCACTGAACGGATTCCAATCAGCAAGCTCCGGTCAGCGAATCACGTTCCACTTGCCAGCAAGCAATGCACATAATGCCGCTCAGCCACATCTACGCGCCGAGGATACTCGGTACGGCACGGCTCCCTGGATTTTGGGCAGCGCGGGTGAAAATGACATCCCGGCGGTGGTTGCGACGGTGAAGGGATCTCCCCGCTGAGTTTTATACGCTGAGCCTGCAGACTGTGACCAATGCCGGGTACGGCCGACAGGAGCGCCTGTGTATAGGGATGACGGGGCGTGTGAAGAATCTCATCAAGCCCACCATACTCGACGATACGCCCCAGGTACATCACCGCAACCTCATGGGCCAGATAGCTCATGACCGGGGGGTTGTGCGTTATGAACAGATAGCTGAGGCCCAGCTCGTCCTGCAGACGCTTGAGAAGATTGACGATCTGCGCCTGCACCGAGACATCCAGGGCGCTGGTAGGCTCATCACAGACGATAAGCCGGGGCTCCACCGCCAGGGCCCGCGCGATGCAAATCCGCTGCCGCTGCCCCCCGGAAAATTCATGGGGATAGCGATGCTTCATCTCGGGCGACAATCCCACCTGGATCATGAGTTCATCGACACGCTGTTGCTGTTGTTCGGCGGAATAATCCTTATGCAGGGTAATCAGGCCTTCCGCAATGATGTCCGCCACACGCATCCGTGGGTTGAGGGAGGAATAATCGTCCTGGAAGATGATCTGGATGGCCCCTCGTTGCGCACGCAGCTCCCTGGCAGATAGCCTGGCAAGATCGATGCCATTGAAATAGACGCTCCCCTGGCTGGGGCGTAATAACTGCAACACGGCCTTGCCGACGGTCGTCTTGCCGCAACCGGACTCGCCCACCAGCGCCAGGGTACGCCCCTGGCCGATACTAAAGCTGACGCCATCCACGGCCTGCACCCTGGCGCCCCGGTGTCTCAAGATACCCTGCCGCAGCGAAAAATGGACCTTGAGATCCGTCACCTGCAACAGTGGTACATCGGCAGGCTGTGCACACGTGGCAGATCTATTATCCATGGCGCCAGAAGTACTGTCCTCCGTGGGGAGAAGTGCCACAAACTGTTCATTGGCCAGGTGGCAGCGTACTCCCCGCTCCGGACCGAGCCGGGTCCAGAGTGGTGCGGCTGTCCGGCAATCCTCCCGGGCCTGGTCACAGCGAGGGGCGAAGCGACAGCCAGCCAATTCACGGATCATGGTCGGCACACTGCCTTCAATCACCTTGAGTGGCTCACGGCGTTTGCTGACGTCGGAGATTGCGGCAAAGAGTTTCGTTGTGTAGG
>MGXL01000128.1:12306-17222 GCA_001801365.1 Gammaproteobacteria bacterium RBG_16_57_12
TGACAAAAAAGGTATTGCGGTCCGCCTGTTCGACGATCTGCCCGGCGTACATCACTGCCACCCGGTCTGCCATTTCATAGGCAACACCGAGATCGTGGGTGATCAACAACATGGCCATGCCGCGTTTTTTCTGCTGTTGCTTCAGCAGATCCAGCACCTGGGCCTGAATGGTGACATCCAGCGCCGTGGTGGGTTCATCGGCAATCAGCAGCTCCGGCTCCCCCGCCAGCGCCATGGCGATCATCACCCGCTGCTTCATCCCGCCGGACAATTGATGGGGATAGGCACTAAAGCACTTTATCGGATCAGGGATACCGGCATCATCGAGCAATTGCAGCACATGTACCGTCGCCGCACGACCCCGGAAGCGCGTAAATAGGTTGACCACTTCAAGAATCTGCCCGCCCACCGTCATCACCGGATTGAGGCTGGTCATGGGCTCCTGAAAGATCATGGCGATGCGCCCGCCGCGCACCCGCCGCAGGGCAGGCTCGGCCATACTCAATAGATTTTGCCCGGTAAGGTAAACGCTGCCGTCGTGGGTATGCGCCGCAGCCGGCAAGAGCCGCATAATGGCCAGAGAGCATATGGATTTGCCACAACCGGACTCGCCCAGCAACGCCAGGGTCTCCCCCGAGTAGATATCGAAGGAAACACCCTCGACAACCGTGATCAGCTCTGCCCCGCCCGCAATCCCGATGGAGAGGTTTTCCACCTCCAGCAATGCTTCTTCATTCATAGGACAAACTAAAGACAGAACCATCTTTCGATAGAGTACACTGTATTCGGTTATGATAGCTTTTTTTATCCATCATCATGCAGTACTATTTTGCATTAACTCATGAATGTAAAAAACACTATGTGTTTATATTCCATCTTCACTCATCACCCCCGCCACTCTGCGTGTTGGCGCCCTGATTCCGGGCAGGTAACGTAATGGAACGCCGCTTCAATATCAGGGATCTGTTCCTGTACGGCTTTCTGACCCTGCTGTTGATCATGATCATTCTCGCCATGTACATGGTGGACCGGCAATGGGAAAAGATGGCGCAGATGCAACAACTGATGGTGGAGCAGGCCGATGACCTGCGCGAGTTGCGCACCCTGACCCATGCCATCGATCAGCGCGTGCGCGGCACTGTCCCCGCCGACCAAACCGCCACGACGTCCGGCGCGGAGCTGGAGATCGTTCCCGCTGCCTTCCTCCGCGCTTACAAGGCTTCCCGGCAGAAGGATTACCAGAGCGGCGACTGGCTGGTCGAGGCCTTCGGCACCGGGCTCAAGACCATCACCCCGCTGGTGTCATCCGATATCTACGCCGCGCAGGTGCAGGAGTATGTGCAGGAATCGCTACTGACGCGCAATCCCGAAACCCTGGAATGGGAAGGCCTGATCGCCAAATCCTGGCAGACCAGCGCCGACGGCCTGACCTTCACCTTCACGCTGCGCAACAACGTGAAATTCTCCGACGGCAAACCCCTGGACGCCAATGACGTGGTCTTCTCCTTCAAGTTCATCATGAACGAGAAAATCGCCGCCCCCCGGGAACGCGCCTATTATGAAAAACTCGCCAGCGTGACCGCCACGGACACTCATGAAGTGGTGTTCAAATTCAAGGAACCCTATTTCAACAGCCTGTCGCTGGCCGGCGGCATGAAGATCATGCCGCGACATTTTTATGAACCCTATCTGAAACAGCCGGAAACCTTCAACCAGTCCAAGGGGCTGCTGATGGGCTCCGGACCCTATCGTTTGCTGGATCCGAAAGGCTGGACACCGGACAAGGGCATGGTCGAGCTGGAACGTAATCCCCGTTACTGGGGTCCGGTGCAACCGTCTTTCCATCGCCTGATCTGGAAGGTGATCGAAAACGACAGCGCCCGGCTGACCACCTATCGCAATGGCGAGATCGATGTCTACAGCGCGCGTCCGCGCGAATACCAGTCATTGCAGGATGACAAGGAATTAATGAGCCGCAGTCAGCGTTTTGAATACATGAGCCCCATGGCCGGTTACAGCTACATTGCCTGGAACCAGCTGCGCAACGGTCAGGCTACCCGCTTTGCCGACGCGCGGGTACGCCAGGCCATGACCTATCTGACCGACCGCAGCCGCCTGATCAGCGAAGTCATGCTGGGCTATGCCGAGCCCGCCATCAGCCCCTTCAATCCGCGCAGCCCACAGCACGATTCCAAATTATTGCCTCACCCCTTCGATCTCGCCCGGGCCAAACAGCTGCTGAAGGAGGCCGGTTATGAGGACCGCGACAAGGATGGCATACTGGAAGACGCGGCCGGCAAGCGCTTCGAATTCGAATTGACCTATTTTCAGGGCAATGAAGACACCCAGCGCATTGTGCTGTTCATCAAGGACCTGTACGCCAGGGCGGGCATCCTGTTGAAACCCAAGCCCAGCGAATGGTCGGTCATGATCGACATGCTGGATAAAAAAGACTTCGATGCCATCACCCTGGGCTGGTCCAGCGGCGTGGAAACCGACATCTACCAGATGTTCCACAGCAGCCAGATGCTCACCGGCGGCGACAACTTTATCAGTTATAAAAACGAGCACCTCGACCGCCTGATCGATCAGGCCCGCTCCGCCGTCGATGAAGCGCGCCGCATGGCATTGTGGCAGGAATGCGAACGTATCATGCATGAGGATCAACCCTATACCTTCCTGATGCGTAACAAGAGCCTGGTCTTCGTCGACCAGCGCATCCGCAACCTCCAGCAAACCCGGCTGGGTTTGAATCTGCTCATGGTGCCGATCGAGATCTATGTACCCGGCCCTGAGCAGAAATATCACTGACGCACGGCGATGCCTACCTATGTAATCCGGCGCCTGCTATTGATGTTTCCCACCCTGCTGGGCATTACGCTGGTGGTATTCATCGTCATGGCCGCCGCGCCCGGCGGGATTACAGCGCAAAGCATGGTGGCCGGCCAGAATCTGGAACCCCAGGCAAAAAAAGCCCTGGAAGATTATTACAACCGCCGCTACGGCCTCGATCAGCCGGCGCCGGTTCAATACCTGCGCTGGCTCAACAACATCTCGCCTGTCGGCTTCACCTTCGACGACAACAACCACATCACGGGCTTTTCCCTGCTCAAAGGTTCCGACCTGGGTGACAGCTTTCGCTATGGGCGGCCGGTCTCCGATCTGCTGCAGGAACGCGTACCCATCACCCTGCTGCTGAATGTGATCGCCATCCCAATTATCTATCTGGTCGCCATTGTCATCGGCACCCGCGCCGCCACGCAACGGGGCAAGAGTTTCGATGTCGGCACGAACATTGTCATGCTGGGCTTATGGTCGATACCGACCATGCTGGCCGGCGTGTTGCTGATCGGCTTTTTCGCCAGCGACCAGTACTGGCATTTATTCCCCACCGCCGGGCTCAGCCGGCGCGAGGCCCTGGACATGGCCTTCATGCCGCACTGGACCCGCTTCAGCGATGTCCTGCTGTTATTTATGAGTCTGGTGATCGGCATGGCGTTATTCATCGGCTGCGGCGAAAAACTGCCACGCCGTATACGTGCCATCTTCATGACTGTTCTCGGCCTAACCACGGGTGCCTTCATGGCCATCAAACTGCCCGGTGAGCCTTCCTTGTTTACTGCAGCAATGCTGGGGCTGGGGATGGGCGGGCTGTTTCTGCTGATCGGGCAGATGCAATACCCGCCATTACGCCAGGCGACCATGGGGTTTCTCGGTCTGCTCACGGGCTTCATAGTCGGGCTGTGGCTCATGCAGGGCGAGTTTGTCCGCGGCTTCCTGCTCGACCGTCTGTGGCATCTGATCCTGCCGGTGCTGTGTTTCACCTATGGAGGCTTTGCCTTCCTCGCCCGCCTGACCCGCACCTCGGTGCTGGAAAATCTGCAGGCCGATTATGCCCGCACCGCGCGCGCCAAGGGCGTCGCGGAGAACGACGTGCTGTGGCACCATGTATTCCGCAACAGCTTGCTGCCACTGATCACCGTATCCGCCAGCCTGCTGCCCGGACTGCTGGCCGGGTCGGTCATCGTCGAAAGCATCTTCAGTATCGATGGCATGGGCAAGCTGGCGGTGGAGGCGGTCAAGGGCCGCGACCGCGAGCTGGTATTGTCCATCACCCTGATCAGCGGCCTGCTGACCCTGATCGGCTACCTCATTGCCGACCTGTTCTACGCCCTGGCCGATCCGCGGGTGAGTTATGAATAATCATTCGATCTCAACCATTGAGGAGCCTCTGGCGCAACAAGACGCGCGCCCGCAGCGCAGCTATCTCCATCAGGTCACACGCGAGGTGCTGCTGCAATGGACCGCCCGCCTGGGTCTGGCCTGGATCGGCATTCTGGTGCTGTTGGCGATATTCGCCCCGGTGCTGGCCACCAGCCATCCCCTGCTGCTCAGCGAACAGGGGCGGATCAGCAGCCCCCTGCTGCAACACCTCACCCCGGTTGATGTGCTGTTGCTGGTCATGTTCTTCTGCGGTGTCGCCGTGTATTTCACACGTCTGTCGCCACGCCGCAAGGTGTCCATCTTCCTGATGGTCAGCCTGTGTGCCACCGTACTGAGTCAACTGTTGATTAGCCCTCCGCAACTGACGGTGTATGAACAATACCGCGAGGCGCGCGCCGCGCAGCCCTATGACTGGGTGGTGCAGACACCGATTCCCTATTCGCCCAAGGACTATCTGCGCGATGTGGGTGATGCCGGCCTGCAACCGCCGCTGGCGGCTGGCGCGCATCGCCACTGGCTGGGCACCGAGGAAAACGGCGCCGACGTGATGAGCCGCATGATCCACGCCACACGCATCGCCCTGGGCATAGGCTTTGTCGCCACCGGTATCGCCATGCTCATCGGCGTTATCATCGGCGGACTGATGGGTTATTTTTCCGGCACGGTCGATATCATCGGCATGCGCCTGGTGG
>MGXL01000128.1:17258-30324 GCA_001801365.1 Gammaproteobacteria bacterium RBG_16_57_12
TTCGTGGCCTTTTTCGGCCAGAGCCTGTATATGATGATGGTGATCATCGGCATCACCGGCTGGTCGGGCTATGCCCGCTATGTGCGCGCCGAATTCCTGCGCCTGCGCCAGCAGGAGTTCGTGCAGGCGGCCATCGCCACCGGCCTGCCGCTGACCTCGATATTGTTCCGTCACATGTTGCCCAATGGCATCGCCCCGATCCTGGTGGCCGCCAGCTTCGGCGTGGCCTCGGCCATACTGGCCGAAGCCACGCTCAGTTTTCTGGGTCTCGGCCTGGTCGATGATCCCTCCTGGGGGCAGATGCTCAATCAGGCCGTGAAATCCTCGACCTTCAACTGGTGGATGGCGGCCTTTCCCGGCGGCGCCATCTTCCTGACGGTGTTTGCCTATAACCTGATCGGTGAGGCACTGCGCGATGCCATCGATCCCTATCTGAAAAAATCGGGGACCTGAGACCATGCTGTTACGTGTCGATCAGCTCAAGACCTATCTGCGCAGCGGCAACCAGCTGGTCAGGGCGGTGGATGATGTCAGCTTTGTCGTCAACAAGGGCGAAACCTATTGTCTGGTGGGTGAATCGGGCAGCGGAAAATCTGTCACGGCCTTGTCGGTCATGCAATTGCTGCCGGCGGACATCAGCAGTCATCCCGGCGGTCGCATCCTGTTCGATTATCGTCACGATGACGGCACGGTCGAAAACGTCGATCTGCTCAGCATCGATGAGGAACGCATGCGTGCCATACGCGGTTCACGTATCGCCATGATCTTTCAGGAACCGATGTCTTCACTCAATCCTGTCTTTACCATCGGCGCTCAGCTCATTGAGGCGCTGCAATTGCATCATCCTGACATGAGTTATGATGAGGCGCGGGCACGCGCCATCGCGGCCTTGGAACAGGTGCAGATCAATAATGCGGCGGAACGCATTGACGAATACCCGCATCGCCTCTCCGGCGGCCAGCGCCAGCGCGTGATGATCGCCATGGCCATGGCCTGCGAACCGGATCTGCTGATTGCCGATGAACCGACCACCGCCCTCGATGTGACCGTGCAGGCGGAAATCCTGCGCCTGATGAAGGAACTGCAACAGCGCAAGGCCATGAGCCTGCTGTTCATCACCCACGACTTCGGCGTGGTCGCGCAGATGGCCGATCATCTGGGCGTGATGCGCCTGGGCAAGTTGGTGGAAAGCGGCCGTGTCGATCAGGTGCTCAGCAATCCCCAGCATGCCTATACCCGGCAGCTGCTCGCCGCGCTGCCGGAAAATCTTGCGCGTCATCGTGATGACCGGCAACGCACCTCAACAATAACCGTGCCTGAGCCAGGCGCTGAAGCCGCGCACACGGCCTATGAACGCAGCACCCTGTTGGAGGTCACCAACCTGCAGGTGCATTTCCCGATCAGGAAAGGCATCTTCAAACACACCGTCGGTCATGTCAGGGCGGTGGATGGCGTTGATCTGCGCATATCCCAGGGCCAGATTCTGGCCCTGGTCGGCGAATCCGGTTGCGGCAAGACCACCCTCGGCCGTTGCATCCTGCGCCTGATCGACCCGACCAGCGGCAGCATCCGTTTCGACGGTGATGACATCACCACGCTGTCACGCGCCGGGATGCGCCCCTATCGCCGCGACATGCAGATCATCTTCCAGGATCCGATGTCCTCCCTCAACCCGCGGCTGACGGTGGCCAGCACCCTGACCGAGCCCATGGCGGTACACGGTATCGGCGCCTCCAGGGAAGAACGGCTGGAACTGGCGCGCCAGGTCATGGTCAAGGTGCAGTTGTCACCGGACACTATCTGGCGCTATCCCCATGAATTCTCCGGCGGGCAACGCCAGCGTATCGGCATTGCCCGCGCCCTGGTGCTCAATCCTCGATTTATCGTGTGCGATGAAGTCACCAGCGCCCTGGATGTCTCGGTGCAGGCGGAAATCCTGCAAATCCTGCTCGAGCTGCGCCGCGAACATAATCTGACCCTGTTGTTCATCACCCATAATATTGGCGTGGTTGAATATCTCAGCGATGAAATGGCCGTCATGTATAACGGCAAAATAGTCGAACAGGGCCCGACGGATCAGGTCTGCCGGCAGCCCCGGAACGCCTACACGCAAAAACTTCTGGCAGCGGTGCCGCGCCTGCATCTTGGTTAACGCGGCATGTCAACGGCGGATATACTAGTAATGCAGGCAGGCATTGATCCGGCCGCCAAAAACACATACCGTATGCATTCACGGAAAGTGAAAGACATGGCCATCGCTTTCCTTCGGTTCTGACACAAAACTTTGGTACACTGTAATCATCATCCGTCACCCTACATACAACGAGGAAAGGTCGAGATATGGGTTTTCTTGCAGACAAAAAGGCACTGATCGTCGGGCTGGCCAGCAATCGTTCCATTGCCTGGGGTATCGCGCAGGCCATGAAGCGTGAAGGGGCCGACCTGGCATTCACCTACCAGAATGACAAACTCAAGGACCGCGTGGAAAAGATGGCGGCCGAACTGGGCTCGGACATCACCCTGGCCTGCGATGTCGGCAGCGATGAACAGATCACCGCCGTATTCGAACACCTGGACGACTTCTGGGATCATGTGGACATCATCATTCACTCCGTCGCCTTTGCCCCCCGGGAAGAGCTGGAGGGCGAATACCTGGAGAATGTCACCCGCCAGGGATTTCTCAGCGCCCATGAAATCAGTTCCTACAGCTTTGCCGCCCTGGCCAAGGCCGGGCGCAACATGATGCAGGGCCGCAACGGCGCCCTGCTCACCCTGAGTTATCTGGGCGCGGAGCGGGTGGTGCCCAATTACAACATCATGGGCCTGGCCAAGGCCAGCTTGGAGGCCAATGTGCGTTACATGGCCAGCAGCCTCGGCCCCGAGGGAATCAGGGTCAATGCCATCTCCGCCGGCCCGATCCGCACCCTGGCCGCCTCCGGCATCAGCAATTTCCGCAAGATGCTGGATTTCGCCGAGCAGAACACCCCGCTGCGGCGCAATGTCACGATCGAGGATGTCGGCAATGCCGCCGCCTTCCTCTGTTCTGATCTTGCCTCCGGCATCACGGGTGAGATCCTCTATGTGGATGGCGGCTACCATACCGTGGCCATGGGTGGGTTGACCAGCGCGTGACTCCACGGGGCAAGCCAAACTCTCGAGGCAGGTCTTAAAAAACAAAAGGGCCGGTTGTGACCGGCCCTTTTGTTATAAACGTTGATTATCCTAGAAACGGCAGTTGGATGGGGTGGAGGGTGCGGTTTTTATGGTGCAGGGCAAGGCGTAACGACGAGGAATGGTCATTGAAATGGTATGCCATCGAGAAATATATAAACACCATCCATTCCAAGGAGTTACAACGCAGCCATGCAGCGTAAAAACCGTGCAATCCGCCCCATAGCGACGTCACCAGAAGGGTGAGCTCAAATTTCATGAGTAAGCAAAGCAAGATCATGACGTTAAATCTCCAATGAAGCGGTCAACTGCCGTTTCTAGGATTATTGTTAACTGTCAGAGGTTATCCTTGTTGATACTGATGTCAGCCTGCTTTTTGATCTTTTCGATGAAGGCACTGTACTCGGTATTGCCGTAAATGCTGTTCAGGGTGCGTGACAACGCCAGCTTCTCCGCTTCACCCATGGGCGCAGTGTCATCCTCAATCCTGCTGACACGGATCAGCGCATAATCACCCGCCGCCGTTTCTGCGCCGCCATAGTTGGCGCCTTCTTTCACACGCGGCAAACGGAAGGCCATATCCACCACCGCCTTGTCCCCTTCGCGGTAATCGCGGCGGATCAGACCCAGATCCGACCATGACAGACCCAGCTCTGCTGCAATGATTTTGGTGTCTTCACCAGACTTCAATCGCTCCAGGGCCTTGCTGCCCGCAGCGCGCACCTTGTCACTGGCCGCCTGCCGGGTCAGGATGGCACGAATACCCTCCTGTACATCCTGCAACGGGCGCTGTGCGGAGGGGATATGTTCCTTGACGCGCAGCACCACACTGTGATTTTCAGTGACATCGATAATCTCACTGTTCAGGCTATTTTGCAGTACGTCATCGCTGAAGGTCGCCTTGAGCCCCTTGGCATCGGCCGTGATGCCATCCGCCTCCTGCCTGGAAAACAGGGCGGTAGACTTGATAGGCAATTTCAATTCATCTGCTGCCACGGCCAGGGTTCCGCTGTTTTCAAAGCTCAGATTCGCCAGGCGTTCACGCTGATCAAGATAGATGCGCTCCGCTTCCTTCAGGCGATATCGTTTCTCCAGTTCCTCCCTGACCTGGGCAAAACTGCGCCCCGTACCGCTCTTGATATCATCAAGACGGATGATATGAAAACCATAGGGCGTTCTGACCAACGAACTGGTCTCGCCTTTATTCAAGGCAAATACGGCCTGTTCAAAGGCAGGATCCATGGTGTTTTTGGCAAAAAAGCCCAAATCACCACCATTATCTGCCGATCCGGGATCATTGGAATATTGTTTGGCCAGGGCAGCAAAGGGTTCGTTATTTTTAACACGCTTGAGTATGTCCTCGGCCTTGACGCGCGCGGCCTCCACGTCCTTGTCACTGGCGTCAGCAGCGACCTCGAGCAGGATATGGCTGGCACGGCGCTCTTCCTCAACGGCAAAGGAAGCCTTTTGCGCCTCATACAGATCCTGCAAGACCTGCTCGGTAACCTGTACATCCTTGGCAAACTGACCAGCATCCAGCTCCAGGTACTCGATGCTGACACGCTCCGGGGTCACAAAGCTGGCGCTGTTCTGTGAATAATACTTTTCGATATCGGCCTGGGTAATACTCAGGTCCTTGCTGAAGCGGGCCACGGGTACCAGAAGATAACTCACTTCGCGCTTTTGCATCATCAGGCTGCGGACATTTTCGAGATCGGCCCTGGTGACCAGTGTGGTCTCGGCCAGGCCCGCGTAGAGCTGGCTGGAGATTACAGCGCGACGCAGACGTTGCTCGAAGGCTGTCGGGGATTGCCCCTGTCCACGCAATTTCTCTTCATAGACCTCTTTGGAAAATTCACCGTCACGCTGGAAATCGTCTATGGAATGGATGATACTGCCCAGCTGTTGATCACCCACACGGAACCCGGCCTCCTGTCCCAACTGGACCAGCAGTTCCTGATCAATCAGGCCGGTCAGGACTTCATCCTTGAGCTTGCTGTCGAAAATCGCGGGATCATAGGCCTCGCCCAGACTTTCCTGCATGCGTTCACGCTGCTGGAGATAGGCCTGCCGAAATTCACCGCTGCTTATCTCCTTGCCATTGACCTTGGCGACACCACCGACATCACCTGCCGTGAAATACTCATTAATCCCCCACAGGGCAAACGGAACGATCAGCATGGCGACAATGACCCATGCCAGCCAACCTTGTGCGCGATTTCTGATAAATTCCAACATAAGGCGATTACTCTCAGAAATTAATCATATGTTGAAAAAAAAGGGTGTTCCAATCAGGAGCACCCTTTACATAATTGGCGGAGCGGACGGGGCTCGAACCCGCGACCCCCGGCGTGACAGGCCGGTATTCTAACCAACTGAACTACCGCTCCGAACTGGTGGGTGCTGACGGGATCGAACCGCCGACATTCGCCTTGTAAGGGCGACGCTCTACCAGCTGAGCTAAGCACCCTGTAGAACGGCGGCTATTTTACGGCATCCTTGAGCGCTTTACCAGCCTTAAATGCCGGCACTTTTGACGCCTCGATATTGATGGTCTCGCCGGTGCGTGGATTGCGGCCGCTGCGGGCGGCACGCTCACGTACCACGAAGGTTCCAAATCCTACCAGATTGACCTGGTCGCCTTTTTTCAAGGCACCGCCGATGGAATCCAGGATCGAATCAACGGCACGACCTGCCGCCGCCTTGGAGATATCCGCGCTCTCGGCCACTGCATCAATCAAATCTGTCTTGTTCACTGTAATCCCCCCTCAATTTGATCTTCACAAAAAAACACCGCCCGATGACCGGGCGGTGATAAAAATTAGAATCCTTTATACAACTGTGTATTTTAAGTGTCAAGCAGCTTTGAAGTGGAAAAACACACTATTCACAGCAGCAAAGCCCAGAATCAGTGTGGGCGTATTCGTGAACCCTTTTTGCCGCCCTCACCTTTTCTCTTTGGAGTTTCAATGGGTTCCTTGGCCTCCACGCGCGGTACCGGCAGACGCTGCAGGGCGATGGCGAAGACCTCGTCTATCCACTGCACCGGCTTGATAGTCAAGCCTTGCAGGATATTACCTGGAATCTCCTTGAGATCCTTGCGATTCTCATGGGGAATGATCACTATCTTGATACCTCCCCGATGAGCGGCCAGCAGCTTTTCCTTGATGCCACCGATGGCCAGCACCTCGCCCCGCAGGGTGATTTCACCCGTCATCGCCACATCCGCGCGCACCGGGATACCTGACAATGCAGAGACTAGGGCCGTGCACATTCCGATACCGGCACTGGGGCCATCCTTGGGTATGGCGCCCTCCGGAACATGGATATGGATATCCTTGGTTTCGTAAAAATCCTTTTCGATGCCGAGCACCTCGGCACGACTGCGCACTACGGTCATGGCCGCTTGGATAGATTCCTTCATCACATCGCCCAGCTTGCCCGTCAGGCTGTGCTTGCCCTTACCATCGACCACTGCCGTCTCGATCGTCAGCAACTCACCGCCCACTTCAGTCCAGGCCAGTCCGGTAACCTGGCCGACACGATCCGCCTCTTCGGCTTCACCGTAGCGAAAGCGTGCCACACCGAGGTATTTCTCAAGGGTCTTTCCGGTGACCAGAACCTTCTTCGCCTTGTGATCGAACAGGATACTCTTGACCACCTTGCGGCAGATCTTGGCAATCTCGCGTTCCAGATTGCGCACGCCCGCCTCACGGGTATAAAGTCGAACGATATCCCGGATTGCCGATTCGGCGATCGAAATCTCACCTGCTTTCAGGCCGCACTCCTTCATCTGTTTGGGCACCAGATACCGCATGGCGATATTGATCTTTTCATCCTCGGTATACCCGGGCAGACGTATCACCTCCATACGGTCCAGCAGTGGTGCGGGAATATTCAGGCTATTGGAAGTGGCGATGAACATCACTTCTGACAGGTCGTATTCCACTTCCAGGTAATGGTCCACAAAGGTTTTATTTTGCGCCGGGTCGAGAACTTCCAGCAATGCCGAAGACGGATCACCGCGAAAATCCATGGACATCTTGTCAATCTCGTCCAGCAAAAACAGCGGATTCCTCACAGTGGATTTGGAGATATTCTGGATGATCTTGCCCGGCATGGAACCGATGTAGGTACGGCGGTGCCCGCGGATTTCCGCTTCATCGCGCACTCCACCGAGCGACATACGCAGGAATTTACGATTGGTCGCCCGGGCAATGGATTCTCCCAGCGAAGTCTTACCCACCCCGGGGGGGCCTACCAGACACAGGACAGGCCCTTTAATCTTTTTGGAGCGCTGCTGTACCGCCAGATACTCCAGGATACGTTCCTTGACTTCCGACAGACCATAATGGTCCTGATCCAGAACCTCCTCCGCCTTATTCAACTCATGACAAATTTTGGTGCGTTTTTTCCATGGCACATTCACCAGGGTATCGATGTAATTACGCACCACGGTAGCCTCGGCGGACATGGGTGACATCATCTTGAGCTTGTTCAGCTCCGAGGAAGCCTTATCCCTCGCTTCCTTGGACATCCCGGATTTTTCGATTTTCTTGCCCAGTTCCTCGATTTCATTCTGCGATTCATCCATCTCGCCCAGCTCATTCTGAATAGCCTTCAACTGTTCATTGAGATAGTACTCGCGTTGATTCTTCTCCATCTGGCGTTTGACCTTGCCGCGGATGCGCTTTTCCACCTCCAGCAGATCGATCTCCATTTCCATGCTGGCGATCAGATGTTCGAGCCGTTTCCTGACACTGGTAATTTCGAGGATCTTCTGCTTATCCTCGATCTTCATGGACAAATGCGCGGCGATAGTATCGGCCAGGCGTGCCGGATCTTCGATGGTGGACAATGAAGACAGGATCTCCGGCGGAATCTTTTTATTCAGCTTCACGTACTGGTCGAACTGGCTGAGCACCGAGCGCGATAATACCTCGGCCTGCTTCTCTTCCAGAGCTTCACTCTCGCACATCGCCACCTGGGCGCTGAAATAATCATCGGCCTTGATGAAGTGGATAATACGGGCACGCGCCGTGCCTTCCACCAGCACCTTGATGGTGCCGTCGGGCAGTTTCAACAATTGCAGGATGTTCGACAGGGTGCCGATGCGGTAGACATCCTCCGGGGTTGGATCATCCTGGGAGGCGCTCTTCTGCGCCACCAGCAGAATCTGCTTGCTGGCCTCCATGGCCATTTCCAGCGCCTTGATGGATTTGTCGCGCCCCACGAACAGCGGTATGACCATGTGGGGATATACCACCACGTCTCGCAATGGCAGAACGGGAACGGCAAGCAACTGATCCTCTACAATCTCGGATGGCTTGTCTTTGCGCTCCATACAGGGAAACCTCGCTAATTAGTTAACATCATGACGCTCTATGCAACCCGTTATGGGGGCATACGCAGCGTGATTCAAGCTGAAATGTGCTTTCAGCCGTTAGTCAGGGTTTTGGTTACTAAAGAGCAAGGATTATTCGGAAGCCGTGCGACGCAGCTCCCCACCTTCAAACATCAACAGCGGTTTTGATTTGCCTTCAATGACATCCTTATCGACAATCACCTTGCTGACCCGATCCAGGGAAGGCAGGTCATACATGATATCCAGCAACACATTTTCCAGAATGGAGCGCAGACCGCGCGCCCCGGTCTTGCGCGCCATGCCCAGCCGGGCCACGGCATTCAGCGCCTCGTCACGAAACTCAAGGTCGCACCCTTCCATCTCGAACAGCTTGGTGTACTGCTTGACCAGGGCATTCTTGGGCGTTATCAGAATCTGCACCAGCGCCTTTTCATCCAGTTCATTCAGGGTAGCCACAACGGGCAGACGGCCGACAAACTCGGGAATCAAGCCATACTTCACCAGATCTTCCGGCTCGACCTCATACAGTACCTGACTGATGTTCTTGCGCTCACTCATGCTCTTCACTTCGGCCGCGAATCCAATGCCACTCTTTTCCGAACGGGCACGGATGATCTTTTCCAGGCCGTCAAAGGCGCCGCCGCAAATGAACAGTATATTGCGCGTATTCACCTGCAGAAATTCCTGCTGCGGATGCTTGCGCCCGCCTTGCGGAGGTACGGAGGCCACGGTGCCCTCGATCAGCTTGAGCAGGGCCTGCTGTACACCCTCACCGGAAACATCGCGGGTGATGGATGGATTGTCGGACTTGCGTGAAATCTTATCGATCTCGTCGATATAGACGATACCGGTCTGCGCCTTTTCGACATCATAGTCACATTTCTGCAACAGCTTCTGGATGATGTTCTCAACATCTTCGCCGACATAACCGGCCTCGGTTAAGGTGGTGGCATCAGCGATGGTGAAGGGCACATTCAGCACCCGGGCGAGGGTTTCGGCCAGCAGCGTCTTGCCGCTGCCGGTAGGGCCGATCAGAAGAATATTGCTTTTGGCCAGTTCGACATCATCCTTGCGATGCCCCATCTCCAGACGCTTGTAATGATTGTAGACCGCTACCGAGAGAATTTTCTTGGCCCGCTCCTGACCGATCACATATTCATTGAGGATCTGATTGATTTCATGAGGTGTCGGCAATTTGGCCGTATGGTTCGCTTGCCCCTTGTCCTCCACTTCTTCACGGATAATTTCGTTGCACAGCTCGACACATTCATCGCAGACATAGACGGAGGGACCGGCAATCAGCTTACGCACCTCGTGCTGGCTTTTGCCACAAAATGAACAATAAAGCAGGCTCTCATTGCCATCCTTAGTGTATTTGTCGTCACTCATACCCGCACCTCGTGATCCGGTCCTATAACTGAAATATATACAAAAAATGTACCAGGCATAAGAGCCCGTTTTTTATTGTTATTATTCCTCATGGTGACACATTCTGTCACTAGGCATCTCCAGCCGTGGCAGTCCGGCTCTCCAGCACATCGTCAATCAGCCCATATGTCTTCGACTCGGCAGCGCTCATAAAGTTGTCCCTGTCGGTGTCTTTTTCAATCTGATCAAAGGGTTGATTGCAATGCTTGGCCAAGATCCGGTTCAGCCGATCACGCGCCAGGAGAATTTCCCTGGCATGGATCTCGATATCGGAGGCCTGTCCCTGAAAGCCACCCAGCGGCTGGTGGATCATGATCCGTGAATGAGGCAGGGCAAAGCGCTTCCCGGCCGCGCCGCTGGCCAGCAGTAGCGCGCCCATGCTGGCGGCCTGACCGATACACATGGTGCTGACATCACACTTGATGTATTGCATGGTATCGTAAATCGCCAGACCGGCGGTCACGGATCCACCCGGTGAATTGATATAGAGATGCACATCCTTATCGGGATTTTCGGATTCGAGGAATAACAGTTGGGCGACAATCAGATTGGCCATGTGATCTTCCACAGGTCCTACCAGAAATATCACACGTTCTTTTAACAGCCGGGAATAGATGTCATAGGCACGCTCGCCACGCGCCGACTGTTCCACAACCATTGGTATCAGATTCATGCTCACCATCCCCGTGCGGTATTTTTCAGGTTATTCACAAGTTATATCGTACATAAAATTTATACCTTTAGTCTGGGTATAATTTATCTTTGCACCAAGGCATCGAACGTTGTCGGGGCCTCATTCACCTTCATTTGCGACAGCGCCCATTCGGCAATGATGTCTTCCAGCACCACGGCTTCGACCTCGGCCAGACGTTTCCGATCACCGTAGTACCAGGCCAGGATTTCTTCCGGATCATCATAATTACCTGCGATCTTTTCCACCTGGGCGCGCAGCCGCTCTTGCGGCACGTTCAGATTGTTGATCTTGATGATCTCGGAAAAAATCAGGCCCAGCGTGACACGACGGCGCGCCTGCTCCCTGAGAAACTCATCCTGGCCGGTAAACGTGCTGTTCTGGCTCAGTTGCTTGCGCAGCGCCTCGATCTCCTGATCGATCAGCGCCTTGGGTATCTCGATGGCATTCAGTTCCAGCAATTTATCGGAAACCTGTTTCTTGATGCGCGTCTGCAGTGCCTGATCCAGTTCGCCTTGCATGCTTTTCCGCAGCTCAGCCCGCAGCGTATCGACCGTGCCATCGGCCACTCCCAGCCCCCGGATAAAGTCCTCGTCGACATCAGGCAGCCGCGCCTCTTCCACCTGATGCACCTTGACCGCAAAGCTAACCGGCTGGCCGGCCAATTTCGCATTGTGATAATTCTCCGGGAACTCCAGCTTCAAGGTGGTCTCATCACCCGCCTTGACACCCGTCAAATGCTCCTCGAAACCTTTGATCAACCGGCCGGCGCCCAGCTCCACCGGATATTGCCTCGCTTCGTTGCCTTCGAACGGCTCACCGTGAATAGTGCCGGTGAAGTCGACAATCACCCGGTCACCCTGGCCTGCCGCACGCTCTACCTTTACCCAGGTAGTACGCTGTTTACGTATTTTCTCCAGCATATGATCGATATCCTGCCCGGTGACTTCCGCTACCGGCTTATCGATCACCATGCCAGCCAGAGGGGCCAGCTTTACTTCAGGGTAGACTTCAAAAACAGCGGTGTATTCCAGGGTCTTCCCCGGCTCGACGGTTTTTGGCTGAATACTTGGCACGCCCGCCGGCTGCAATTTTTCCCGGGTGATCGCCTCATAGAAGCTGCGCTGCATGACATCGCCGATGACCTCCTGACGGACTTGCGGCCCATACATCTTCTTGACAATGTTGAGGGGAACCTTGCCGCGACGGAAACCATCCACCCGGGCCGTTTTGGTCAAGGAACGCAACCGCCCTTCTATTTCGCTATCAATCTGGTCGGCGGGAACAGCCACGGTCAGGCGGCGTTCCAGATTACCCGTTGCTTCAACAGAAACTTGCATAGACAAAACTCCTCAAAACTTCCAAAAAACCGGTGATGACAGGCGCATGATCGCCCCATCCTGATACCTTATGGTGCGAAAGGAGAGACTCGAACTCTCACGGGTTACCCCACTGGAACCTAAATCCAGGGCGTCTACCAGTTCCGCCACTTTCGCGATATGAACAGCCATTATAACAGTCAGTTGTTATCGTGACACTAGCGCCATATGCACTTTCCCTCAGGCCTTGCCGGCAGGGGGGCAAGGCCTATTTACACCAGTGCGGTAAGGCCTCGGAACATATCGGATCGATGACCAGGGAGGGGTGTGGCTGGAGATTGGTGGGCCGTGTAGGGGTCGAACCTACGACCAAGAGATTAAGAGTCTCCTGCTCTACCAACTGAGCTAACGGCCCCAAAAACGGGCTATAGTAAAGCACACCCTGCGGGGATTAGGCAATAGTTTATGCGTCCCCGCCCCTACCCGCCTATTGCTGGTGGCAGGTGGTACACAACTCGTTTTCCGGCAAACGCAATAAATTGGCTGTTTTCTGGTGGGGGTCATGACAGGTGATACAGGTCATTTCACCGTTCAGCAGGGGCAAGCGTTTTTTACCGGTCTGCGTGACCTGCTTGGCCGGCGGGTGATCACCCGCCCCATGGCGATCCTTGTGACAATCCAGGCAAAGTTGAGCCACTGGATGCTTCAGATCCTGCATGCCGGGGGATTGCTGGTCCAGGTGGCAGCTGGTGCACTCATGGGCCGCCCAGGCGAGGCTACCGGATAACCAGAAAACCGCCATAACAGATATCAGGCGATTCATGACAACCCTCCTCAGTCGGCAGGTGCATGCTTCAGGTGTTCTTTTAACTGGCTCAGCAAGGCTCGCTGCTCCAGGTGAGTGTAATCTTTGTGTACCGTACCACTGACCTTGGCCTGGACATGCTTGTCCAGTTGTTTGTTCAGAATACCCGAGAAATGCGCCGGCGCTACAATCACCAGATCATCATAGAGATTATCTTTCCGGCCTTTATCGAGCATCCCGGCCAGCTCATTGGCAAAACGCTCCACTTCATAGTCCTTGGGATCCGT
>MGXL01000128.1:30365-30430 GCA_001801365.1 Gammaproteobacteria bacterium RBG_16_57_12
ACTGGCCGGGGCGATCCGATGCCAGCGCACTGCCCTTGCCGCGGCTTTCCGGATGATTGAACTCT
>MGXL01000129.1:0-603 GCA_001801365.1 Gammaproteobacteria bacterium RBG_16_57_12
GCTCCTTGCGCATCTGCTGCAGTTTGTATAACTCCTGCACCTGCTTGTCATTGAGCATATTGCGCTTGTGCAGCATGATCGCCAGCTGGCTGCGGTTGGTGACCGTGAGCTTGGCCAGCGACTCTATTTCCCTGGCGTGTTCCTTGTTTTTTTCCTTCAGCGCCCTGTTCTTTTGCAGCAAGTCATATTGCTCCAGCGCCAGCGAGATGGTGACACGCAGATCATCATCATTCCATGGCTTCAGGATGAACTTGTAGACAGCGCCTTCCTTGATGGCGGACATGACGGCATCGGTGTCGGCATGGCCCGTCAGCATGATGCGTATCGTTTCCGGATAGAGCTCCTTCACCTTGCGCAGCAGCTCGGCGCCCTTCATGCCGGGCATCATATAATCGGAGACGATCAGCTGACATTTTTGTGTGCGCAGCAATTCCAGGGCATCCTGCCCGCTGCCTGCGGTGAGTATCTGATAATTTTCCTGACGAAATACGCGCCGCAGCGCGTTCAGCACGTTGGCCTCATCGTCGACGAACAGAATCCGGTAGGGTTCAGCCTTTGCATTGCCGCTCTGGCCCGAATCGGCATCGGCTGTATCGCCGGTAA
>MGXL01000129.1:635-878 GCA_001801365.1 Gammaproteobacteria bacterium RBG_16_57_12
CCTTGTTAGTCCACAGGACTCTATCCTGTCTTCACCGGCAACAGAATGGTAAATGTCGTGCCCCTGCCGAGCTCCGATTCCACTTCGATAGTCCCGCCGTGCGATCGTATGATGTCACGACTGACGGTCAGGCCAAGCCCTGTCCCCTGACCCACATCATTGGTGGTATAAAATGGATCGAATATTCTGCTCATGATTTCCGCCGGGATGCCTTTGCCATTATCCGCGACCTTTACGCAGATC
>MGXL01000129.1:890-1115 GCA_001801365.1 Gammaproteobacteria bacterium RBG_16_57_12
CAGGGTCTTGATCCTTATTTCACCGCGCTCCCTGATGGCCGCGCCGGCGTTCAACAGCAGATTCAGAAACACCTGTCCCAGGTGGCCGGGCATGCAGCGGATATCGGGCAGATCCGACAGCTCGAGCTTCAGCTCCGCCTGCCGGGTTATCTCCCGGACGGAGACATTGCATACGCTCTTGATGATCTCGTTGATATTGGCGATGCCATCCTCGGATTTATCCAC
>MGXL01000129.1:1190-1386 GCA_001801365.1 Gammaproteobacteria bacterium RBG_16_57_12
CGCAAAATCATCCAGGACAAAATCCATCTCCTTGCCGCTCCACCAGGATTTGATCGAATCCGCGCCGGCATCCGCCTGGATGAGTTGCTTCAGCCCGGATATATCTTCCACATAGGATCTTGCAGTGGCCAGATTGCTTTTTATAAATCCGACCGGATTATTGATTTCATGCGCCACGCCGGCCGCCAGTTGGCCG
>MGXL01000129.1:1516-5386 GCA_001801365.1 Gammaproteobacteria bacterium RBG_16_57_12
GTAATCCTGCTGCACGATGCGCAGATGCAGATCGGAGGCCATCAGATAGCGCGCGGAGGCATAGATGATGATTTCCAGCACCTGGCCCGCCGCCCGTAATCCGGGGCCATCCTCGCAGACCGACTCCAGCCAGCCTTTCACTTCCATGTCATGGCGTATGGATTGCCTGCCCTTCACGGTCTCGACAAATCCGCCCAGCAATACAGCCCCATCGACTGCCCTGAGCACGCAGGCCCCTCCGATCAGTGTGCTCAGCGCCGCAGCAAGCTTTTCGGTGTTGATGCCGGACAGCAGCTCCGCCACGCCAAGATCCCTGTCAAATGCAGGAAGCGGCAGACTTCTGTTCATCGTATCGTCCATAAATACCTGTCTACGTCCCCAGCACACTGCTGATAAATAACTTTCTGTCCATGCCGTGTTTTCCGTTCAGATCATATTGCCTGTCTATCACGGCATAAGCGCTGTCAAGCAGGGCAGTCAAGGTCTCCCTGACCCCGCTGCCCTGCAGTGCAGAGCTGAACAGCACCGGCCAGGGCATTTTGCTCCAGCGTTGCAGGATTTCCTCTTCACTCAGGATATCCGTCATGTCGCGTTTATTGAACTGCACCACTAACGGCAGGCGCTCGAAATCCAGGCCGACGCGGGCCACATTGTCCGCCAGGTTATTAAATGATTCGGCATTATTCAGCGTCTGGTTACGCTGCGAATCGGCCACAAACACTACGCCATCGGCGCGGGATAACACCGCCTTGCGGGTACTGTCATGGGCCACCTGTCCGGGGACGGTGTACAGCTTGAGCTTGATCAGCAGACCCGATGGCGTGGTAACCCCCAGCGGCAGCAGATCGAAAAACAGGGTCCGGTCATTTTCGGTCTCCAGCACCATCATGTCGCCCTTGAGTTCGGGCTGCAGCAAATCATGCAGGCGCATCAGATTCGTGGTTTTACCACTCAGCGCGGGTCCGTAATAAACCAGCTTGATCGTCAGCCGGCTCCCTCGTTCATCAAAATCAGCCATAATCTGCCTTGTTATGCCTCCAGCACGAGCCGATCCGCACCTTTGTTCAGCACATGCTCAATCCTTTCATGCGACTGATCCTTTGTATCCCGATTGCTTTCGATTAAATCTAATATCGGCACTGATCTGATGCGCTTTACCCCTATGTGCAGACAGACCAGTCCCGGCAGGCTTGTTTCATTAAATATTGCATGGGTGGGGCGCAGAAGACCCGCGCCTTTCTTCCATCTACTCTGGCAGGGATTGCAGTGCCCTCACGGCCATCGCATACAGTATCAATGCCGCCAGCACCACGGCGCTGAAGCCCAGGTGGACTGCCAGCACGGTCGCCAGTACAGCACTGATCACCGAGGCGCAGCCATTTACGCCCCACACCCACGGCAGCAGTTCGGGTTGCCTGGCAGCGAGATGATTCAATCCCAGGGGAAATGGCATGCCCATGCAGAAGGCCAGCGGCGCGACCAGCATGGCGGCCAGCAGGATTTTTATAACCACCGGCAGACCCGCCACAGCCGCGAACAGCGGGTTGAGCAGCACGAGGTACAGCATACCCAGGATGACGATCCCCCGCACGGCATGCCTGACGCCCGTTTGCGGCGTGCCGGCCACCACGTAGCGCTGTGACCAGGCGCTGCCCAGTCCGGCGAAGACCAGAAACGAGCACAGCACTACCGCAATCGCATACAGGGGATGAAACAGCAGCTGCATGAATTTCTGGATAAAGGCGATTTCCAGAAACAGGAACGCCAGCCCCAGCAGGAAGAAATAAACGAAGGCGGGAGTTCGCCGCGCTACCAGCCTTGAGGCTTCATCTCGCGGGCGCCACAGCAGGGGCAGCAGAATCAGTACCAGGCTGGCGATAATCGCCTGTGCCAGGGTGGCAATCAAGATCAGATAACCCCATTCCAGCATGCCCATGCCACCGCGCTCACGGTTGGACAACAGCTCCCTGATCGCGCCCCATTTGAAGAAATGATGATAATAGGGCCGGTCGTCCGTGGCGGCTGCAAGATTGAATTTATAGTCTGCAAGATATTGCTCCGCCTTGTCGCTGAGCAGGGCCAGCGCGCCCTCGGCATAATAGGGTCTGGGCAGGATGTTGAAGCGGTTGGTCTCCGCCGGATCGATGCCGGGATAATAGGCCAGATCAAACCCCCGGCTGGCGCAGAATTCTTTCATTGCCGAGATTTCACCTTCTGTCACCGCGCCATTTTTCACGATCACTGTCACGGTTTGCCAGCCGCGAATCATCAGCAGGTGTTGCTCGGGCGCCGCCACGCCGTTTTTGCGCAATGCCTGCACCGCGGTATTGAACATCTTCAGACCGTCGCGCGGCGGCAGCTCCACCCAGCGGGTGATCGATAACATGCCCAGCTGTTCGAGATGCGACAGATATAAGGCCAGGGCTTCCACGGTATACAGATAGGATTCGTTCAGGGCATACAGGCCGGCGCTGGAGGCGGCAAAGGCATCGAGCAGTGATAGCTGTATCAGATCATAGCGCTTGTCACTGCTGGCGACGAATCCGCGTGCCTCGGCGCCATACAGTGAGACCTGGTCACCAACGAACAGCCCGCCGGTAAAGTCACGATAATCGTTCCTGAGCAGGGCCACCAGTTGCGGGTTGATTTCAACCGCATCGACGTGCGCCACCTGATGATAATGGGCCTGCAATACATCGGCGCCCCCTCCCGCACCCAGAATCAGCACCTGTTGTGGGGCGGACAGATGATACGCCAAGGCGGAAGTAAGATAATCGAGATAGGCCAGTTGTTCCCGGCGCTCGGGTAATGCCGTGATCGGCGTCATATTATCGCCATCGGTGAACACGGCGATCTGCGCAGGCGGCTCCTGTGTAGCCGCCAGGCTCAAGCCCGGTGCGTGCCGCAGCGGTGTCTGGCTGCTTTGCACCACACTGAGCATACCCAGGGGGCTGGAATATTCCGCCGCCACGTGCGTGCCGTCGATGCGTTGCAGCTGGCTCAATCCTTTATAGGGTGACAATTGTAGCGCCTGCCACTCTGATGGCAGCGCAAATGGAATAGCTCCCGTTAACAATACTATCACCAGCCACCGGCGGTTCCATAAACGCAATTCCCAGGCACCCAGCAGCAGCGCAAGCAGCGCCAGCATCACCAGTACATTCAAGGCCTGTTGTGGAAAAGACAGGTACAGCAACAACACAATGGCGAGGCTGCCGCTGCCCGCCCCGACAAGATCGGCGGCATAAATGCGTGGACCCATGGGACCGTAATGGATTAACGTCAGGCCAATGGCATTTGCCACGAAGAAAAACGGTAAACTTAACAGCAGATAAATAATGAACAGGCGGCCGGCCTGCGCCGGATTCCACAACATCTCTTCGGCATTGAAGTGTATCTGTTGCGCGATAACAAAACACAACCACAGAGAAACGGCAAACAGGCCGATGTTGATTAAATACGCTTTACGATACTGGATAAGAAGACGTCGCCCCAGCAGGCTCAAAAAGGTTCCACTGACGCCATAGCCGAGCAAGGCAATACTGATGATCATATAGGCGAAGTGATGCCACTGAATGATCGAAAACAGGCGCATCAACAGCAGCTCATAGGACAGCGCCGTGGCGGATAAGACGGCGATGGAGAGTTGGGGAAGGCGCGGATTCATCTGCTGCGGTCAGTGACCGCCGGTCAGCGGCACAAAACTCACCGGCAGCAGCTGTTTTGTCTTCAGCCTCCCATTTTCATCCTTGTTCACCAGCACCAGTTGCTGCACCATGAACCCGCTGCCGACAGGAATGATCATCACGCCGCCCGGTTTCAACTGCTTAAGTAACGGCGGAGGAATATGACTGGCCGCAGCGGTTACCA
>MGXL01000129.1:5418-6277 GCA_001801365.1 Gammaproteobacteria bacterium RBG_16_57_12
CCATAATAGCCATCACCCTGGCGCACACTGATGTTGCGGTAACCAAGATCGGCGAGGCGCTGTTGCGCCGCCTCTGCCAGGGGTGGAATGATTTCGATGCTGTACACATGATCAGCCAGCTCGCCGAGCACAGCCGCCTGATAACCCGAGCCGGTGCCGATCTCCAGAACCTTGTCGCCGGGCTTGAGATGCAGCCTATCGGTCATGACTGCAACGATATAAGGTTGCGATATGGTTTGGCCATGGCCGATCGGCAGCGGCCGGTTATCATAGGCCATGCGGCGTTGCGACGGCGGCACAAACGCATGTCGCGGCACCTTCTCCATGGCAGCGTAGACTCCGGGAGCGAGTTTGCTCTTATCAAGATAGTCGCGGCTGTATTCAACATCCGACCTGATCTCGTCCAGCATGGCGCGCCGCTCCCTGCCGAATTCATCCGTGCCCGCAAAGGCCGGACAGGTGATCGACAGCGCCAGCATGAGGTAGATTACAATGCGTTCGGCCATTTCCTGTGTCTCATGAAGATGGTGTCAATGTTAGCCGGACATTATTTATTGTCATACAGAAACAGATATCACTCACGGATATACCGCAGGCGCATACCTCTTTCGCGAGCTGCGCTCGCCCCCACAAGCCCATCTTGCCTATTCATTTTGAGGCCGGGCTTGCTGATAACTGTATACCAGATTTGGCCTGATGGCCCAATGGCGGTTAGTTAAGGAACAAATCAGAGGCTGCTTAATGTTATTTCGATTGCACCGCGAGATGGGCAGGCGAGACGGATTACCCCTGTAAAACCACATGGCGCATGAGCCTCACATCCATATTCCGCTCATGCGCCGTAGTGGTATTACGGTGA
>MGXL01000129.1:6288-7293 GCA_001801365.1 Gammaproteobacteria bacterium RBG_16_57_12
TTATTGATGATATGTCAGGTCTTGAAGCGCCCCACTATGACCTGGGATTCCGCCGCAAGTTTTGCCAGTTCACAGGAAGAGCTTGCGGTCTGCTCGGCACCTGCCACGCTCTGCTCGACAATCTGCGCCACGCTGTGGACATTACGATTGATCTCTTCTGAGACAGAGCTTTGTTCCTCGGCCGCCGCCGCGATCTGCAAGGTCATCGAGGTGATACTGGTCACCGTGGCGGCTATCTCGCTGAAGGCATTTCCGGCATTTTCTGCATGCCCCTTGCCATCCTGGGCCTGGCGATGGCTCTGATCCATCACCTTCACGGCCTCCACCGTGCCCGCCCTGAAGCGTTCGATCATCTTCTGGATCTCGTGCGTGGAATCCTTGGTGCGCTGGGCCAGGGTACGCACCTCATCAGCCACCACGGCAAAACCGCGCCCCTGTTCGCCGGCGCGCGCCGCTTCGATCGCGGCATTCAGGGCCAGCAGATTGGTCTGTTCCGCAATGCCGCTGATGACATCGAGCACGCCGCCGATGTTGTCGCTTTCCTTCTCCAGATTGTGGATCACGCTCGAGGCCCCCGATACTTGCGTGGCGAGCAGATTGATCGACTCGACGGTGGCATTGATGACCTTCTTGCCTTGCACGATCTGTCTGTCCGCTTCTTCGGCGGCCTTGGCGGCAGCGGCGGCATTGCTCGCCACTTCCTGCACCGAGGCGGCCATTTCATTAATGGCGGTCGCGACCTGGGTCATTTCCTTCTGCTGCTCCTGGATGCCGGCGTTGCTCTCCTCGGTGACGCTGGACAGCTCCTCGGAGGCCGCGGCCAGCTGGGCATTGGCGCCGGCCATCTGCTGGATGACGCCGCAGAATTTTTCGCCCATATCGTTGAAGGCATTGGCGACCAGACCCAGCTCATCGCCGGAGACATGCTGCACGCGCGCACGCAGATCACCCTGGGCCAGATCCCGCGAGGCCGCGGCGAGCTGCTCGATGGAACGCATGGTCGAC
>MGXL01000129.1:7307-9510 GCA_001801365.1 Gammaproteobacteria bacterium RBG_16_57_12
GAACAGATACAGGATGGCAACCAGCGATACCAACACCAGGCTGACAATCACCAGCCGGTGTTGCAGTTCGGCCTCGAGGCGCGCCTGCAGCAACTCGTCCAGTTCCTTGCTGGCGATATCGAAGAGCTTAAAATTCGTGTCGATCACCCGTGTGGCCAGGGCAAAGTATTGTTCCGGCGCCATGGTCATGCCATCGTTGATGATCTCCCGGCTGATCACCTCCATGAACTCACGGGCGCCATTTTTGGCCTCTGCCAGGGAGGATTCCATGGTGTTCTTCACCTTCGGATTGTGTTCCATGGCACCCTCAAGCTTATTCTCCGCCATCGCAATATTGGACCTGGCGGATTCCATTCCTGCAATCATTTTCACCTTGTCTTCGAAGGCAGCCGGCTTATGGGCAGCCAGGAGCTTGGCGCCCAGGGCGCGCATGCGTCCCGCCTGTTCGGCGGCCACCGGTAGATTACCGGACAGGGCGATGATCAGATTTATGCTATCGACCTCCGGATCCAGGATGAGCCCTGAATTGTTGGCGGTTGTATCATAAAGATGCGTGATCTTTTCAAGCAGGGCAGTGTGTGCCGTCAGGCTCTCGGCGGGCTGCATGCTGTTCACCCCGGTCCGGAGCGACTGCCAGGCCGATTTGATAGTCTGCCAGTCCGAGGTGACCCGCAGCGTGTCCTCATGCTGGCGGGTGGCCTCATCCAGGACGCTGGCATCCTTGTCCACCTCGGCTCCCTTGGCATCGAGTTTTTCGCGGGGCGTGCTGCCGGTCAGCACCATGCTTGCCATGCCGCGGTGTTCGGCCACATGCTGCTGGAACTGGCGCAGCAGTTTGATATAGCCCGCCCCGGCCTGCTCCGCCCGGGTGGCGGCGATGACGATATTGTCAGCATCAATGGTTTTATAGGTGGTAACGGTCAGTGGCACCAGAAACAGGATGGCCACGAGCATCAGTTTCTTCGGGTAGCGCAGACGGTCCATCAGGGAGACCGCGGGGGTGAATAATGCACTCATAGGGATAGCCTCATACTGTTGGTTTACCGGTGAATAAATCTCTGTACAGCAAAGTATCGGCACGGCTTGCGCGTTTATTAATTCTCAGGTCAAGAATTTTCCCCACGGCCAGAACATCATTGAGATAGCGGATATTGAGAATCAGCGGCTTCAGTGAAAATGCCTTTATTGGCTGTCAGTAATTTTTACACTTCACAATGCTTATGGGCTAAGTAGGCGGGGGAATGCTTTTTAATATATTGATTAATAAATAAGTAAATATATTGGTACACTATTTGCAAAGAAATTCATGGCAAGAATAATATTAACTCGTTGCGGGGAATTCATCATGTTTAATATCAAAAAATCAGCGGTCGGCATTTCCGCCGCATTGGTGCTGCTACCCCAGGTGGCCGGCGCCATGACCATCGGTTATTTCGACAGTTCGCGCGAACAATGGGGTTTTTCAGGGGGCGGTCCCTATCTTTCCGGTGCCAAGCAATGGCTGGTTGACCAGGGCCATACCCTGGTTTCTACCAACACAGCGGACGCCACATTCCTTTCAGGGGTCGACGCCTTTTATACCGGCCTGATCGGCAGCGTCTCCGGCTCCGAAGTGACTGCCATGCAGAACTTCGTGGATACCCAGGGTGGTTTCTTGTTTATCCAGCAGGATCACGACAGTGGCGGATGGTTTGGTCCCAACAACCAGATCCTTGCCAACTGGGGCATTGCAACTACGGGTACTTACAGTAATGACTCCGGGCATGTCACCGTAGGTTCTTCCACCTGGGTGACCGATCCCAACGCCGTGGCCGGATTCGTCGGGGCGGCTCATAGCGTGGTGACCTCCGCACCGTCAACTTTCGAGGTACTGGCCAGAGATGACCTTGATCGGACCATCCTCGGCGTATTCGATGCCGGTGGCGGGCGTTCCAGCGATGTCCTGATTGCCACTGACATCAATTTCTGGGACGACGGCATAGGCTGGACCGACGCCAGGAACCGCGCGCTGTGGGAAAATATCTGGAAGAGTGCGGGCGACCAAACCTGCACTGTTAACTGTAATACCGTTCCCGAGCCGGGCACGATGCTGATGCTGGCTACCGGCATCCTGGGTATCGGGCTGGCACGGCGCAGAAAGAACGTAGCCTAACCTGTCCTGGCTTCAGTGATAAAAAAACGGGCCGGTCATTGTATGACCGGC
>MGXL01000129.1:9518-18240 GCA_001801365.1 Gammaproteobacteria bacterium RBG_16_57_12
TTTTATATCCCTCGGTTAAACAGTCCCTTTGATACCCGCATATGTGCTGGAAGTCCTGCTATGAGATAAAGGGATGACGCAGGACGATAGTCTCTTCACGATCCGGGCCGGTGGATATGATATCAATGGGCGCCTCGATGATTTCCGAGATACGTTCCAGATAACGCCGCGCGTTCAGAGGCAGGGCGTCATAGCTGTTGATACCCAGCGTCGATTCCTTCCAGCCTGGCATTTCTTCATAAACCGGCCGGCAATCGCCATAGGCGTCAGCGCCCGCCGGCGGGGTGCTGCGCGGCGTGCCGTTCACATCATAACCGACACACAGACGTATGCTGTCCAGACCATCCAGCACATCCAGCTTGGTGATGCACAGGCCGGAAATGCTGTTGATCAGGATGGCGCGTCGCAACGCCACCGCATCGAACCAGCCGCAACGGCGCGGGCGCCCGGTTGTGGAGCCAAACTCATGGCCGCGACGCGCCAGATGCTCGCCCATGTGATCGAACAGCTCGGTGGGGAACGGCCCGGAGCCGACACGGGTGGTGTAGGCCTTGGTAATGCCCAGCACGTAATGCAACTGGCGCGGACCCACACCGCTGCCGCAGGCGGCGCCGCCGGCGGTGGTATTGGAAGACGTGACAAAGGGATAGGTGCCGTGATCGATGTCGAGCAGCGTGCCCTGGGCGCCTTCAAACAGGATGCTTTCACCCTGTTTCTGGTATTGATATAGCAGCTCGGGGATATCCGCCACCATGGGTTCGATCTGTTCGCCCATGGCCAGGGTTTCATCCAGCACCTTCTGGAAGTCGACGGTCTCGGCATGATAGTAATTTTTCAACACGAAGTTATGATAATCCAGCACCTCGCCGAGCTTGGCGGCGAAGCGTTCGCGGCGGTACAGATCGCTGACGCGCAGGCCGCGGCGCGACACTTTATCCTCATAGGCCGGACCGATCCCGCGGCCGGTGGTGCCGATCGCGTCATTGCCTTTGGCCTTTTCCCGGGCCTGATCCAGTAACACGTGGTAAGGCAGGATCAAGGGGCAGGCCTCGCTGATCTTGAGCCGTTCACGGGCCGGAACACCCTTGCCTTCCAGCATGGTGATTTCCTTGAGTAGCGCGTCCGGGGCCAGCACGACTCCGTTACCGATCAGGCAATGCACATTGGGGCGCAGGATGCCGGACGGGATTAAATGCAGGACGGTTTTTTCGCCATCGATCACCAGGGTATGACCGGCATTGTGCCCGCCCTGAAACCGCACCACCACATTGGCGCGGTCGGTCAGCAGATCGACCACCTTGCCCTTGCCTTCATCACCCCACTGGGAGCCGATCACTACAACATTTTTGCCCATGTTTATCGATTCTCTATCGTTGATACCGCCCACGCACCCTGCTGTTTAACCAGGATGCGATCACAGCCCATCTCGCGCGCACCGCCCGGCTGACCGGGCAATTCACCGATCACCCGCTCACCGGTGGCCCGTAATTCGCGTATCTTGTCCGCCAGGGCAGGGTCAGCCAGCGCCGGGGCGAAGATCGCCGCGCCCTTCGACGCCAGCGGCTGGCCCAGCATGGCCAAGGTCTTCAGATCGGTGCTGAAGCCCGTTGCCGGGCGTGCCCGGCCATACACGCCGCCGATTTCATCATAGCGCCCGCCCTGGGCGATCGCCTGACCCTGCCCGGGGGCGTAGGCAGCGAATACGGCGCCGGTATGATAGTGGTATCCACGCAATTCGGCCAGATCAAAATGCAGTTGCAGTCCGGGGAGGCGTTGTTTGATCAATGTGGCGATCTGTTGCAGGTTGTCCAGCGCCGCCAACACCTCGGCCCCACCTGCTTGCAGCACAGGGCGCGCCTCGGCAAGGATATCCTCGCCACCGTTCAGATCGGCCAGGGCCAGCAGCATATTACCCATGATGGAATCCAGATCGAGCCGGGCGATGAGCTCACCGATCTCCGGCTTGGCCTTGCGCTGCAGGGCATCGAACAGGGTGGCCTCGTCCCCGGCGCAAAGACCGGCCCGGCGCATCAGGCCGCGGAAAATCCCCACATGGCCCAGATCGAGAAATACCTGTTCCACGCCCGCCAGCGCCAGCACCTCCAGCATCAGGGCCAGCACCTCCACATCGCTCTCGATACCCGGGTGGCCATAGAGCTCCGCCCCGATCTGCATGGGGCTGCGCGTGCCGGAAAAACCGCCCGGGAGGGTATGCAGCACCGTGCCCATGTAACACAGCCGGACCGGCTCCTCCCGTTTGAGGTGATGGGCATCGATGCGCGCCACCTGCGGCGTCATGTCGGCCCGGATACCCATCAGGCGTCCGGTCAACTGGTCGGTCAGCTTGAAGGTTTGCAGATCCAGATCCTTGCCCGTGCCGATCAGCAGGGAGTCGAGATATTCGATAAACGGCGGCATGGTCAGCCGGTAGCCCCAGCCGCGCAGCAGATCGAGAATATTACGGCGCATCTGCTCCAGGCGTTCGGCCTGATCGGGGAGAATGTCCTCGGTACCGGCGGGGAGCAGCCAGCGATTGTTATCTATGTTATCCACCTTCAGCGCTCTCGATGATGAGAAATGATCAATACAAAAAATACTCGCGCCCCATAAACATGGCTTGCCGTCACCTGAACAGATAAAGCAAGGCCACACCCGTCAACATGCTGAGCAATCCGGCGACACGCAGCGCCCTGTCATCCAGTTGCGCCATCGCCAGCCAGGCCTTGCGCATACCGGCGGGATTGGCAAATGGCAGGATCCCCTCGATCACCAGCACCAGGGCCAGGGCATTCAGCAGGTCATGCAACATTTACTAGGGTTCTGGCTAGCATCCGGACAGTCAAAAAAATAATCCCTGCATCTTGACGACACAGGGATTGGATTGACGCCAGCATCATCTGACTGATCACTTCCCGGAGGAGCTGGTCAGATACCTGAAGAACTCCGACTTGGGGTCCAATACCAAGACATCATTCTTGCTGGCAAAGGTCTTGGTATAGGCGTTCAGGCTGCGATACAGGGCGTAGAATTCCCGGTTTCTCTCATAGGCCTTGGCATAGATCTCGGAAGCCCGCGCATCGCCTTCACCGCGGGTCTGCTCGGCATCGCCATAGGCCTCGGCGAGTATCACCGTGCGCTGGCGATCCGCCTCCGCCTGGATGCGTTCGGCGGCCTCGGCACCCTTGGAGCGCAGATCCTTGGCGACACGTTCACGCTCCGCCTCCATGCGCTGGTATACCGAGACGCTGACTTCACGCGGCAGATCAATACGCTTGATGCGCACATCGATCACTTTCAGGCCCAGCCCTTCCACCTGCTTGCTGGCCTTGAGGGTAAGGATTTCCATGATCTGGTTGCGTTCACCGGCGATCACCTCCTGGATGGTGCGCTTGCCGAACTCATCACGCAGTCCATCCTTGATGATGGACGCCAGACGATCATTAGCCTGAACCACTTCGCCCTTGGTGGCGGTATAGAAGCGGCCCACATCGTCAATCTTCCATTTGACAAAAGAATCGACAATGACATTCTTTTTCTCGCTGGTCAGATAACGTTCCTCGGGCGCATCCATGGTCTGGATACGAGCATCGAATTTGCGCACGTTATACACGAAGGGAATCAGTATATGCAGACCCGGCTTGATATCGTGCTCGACGATTTCACCCAGCCGGAACTTGATGGCGCGCTCCCGCTCGTCCACGGTATACAGCGCAAAGGTGGCGATAAACCAGAGGCCGATCAAGGCGACAATGCCCTGGATCTTATACTTTGCCATTAGCGTTCTCCTCTGCCGCGCTGATTATCCCGGAGCGGCTTGTTTGCATCCTCGGTCACAGTCGATGTGGTATTCGACTCGGTGCCCGGCACCACCTCTGGCAGGGCAACCCTGTTTCCACTCAGAAAACGGTCCAGCGGGATAAAGGTGATATTGCTGCCGCTGGCGCCACTCGTCACCAGCACCTTGCTGCTGTTGCTCAACACCTTTTCCATGGCATCAAGATATAGACGCTTGCGCGTGACTTCCGGCGCCTTTTCATACTCCTTCAGCACCTGGGTAAAGCGTTTGGCCTCACCTTCCGCCTCGGCGATAACCTGCGCCTTGTAGGCGGTGGCTTCCTCCAGCTGGCGGGCGGCCGCGCCGCGGGCCCTGGGCAGGATGTCATTGGCGTAGGCCTGGGCCTTGTTCTTCAGGCGCTCCTCATCCTCGCGCGCCCTGACGGCATCGGCAAAGGCGCTTTGCACCTGCTCGGGCGGCTGGGCATCCTGCAGATTGACGCTGGTCAGATGAATACCGGTGCCATACTGATCCAGCACCTTCTGCATCAGATCGCGGGTCCGGTCACCGATTTCGCCACGGCCCTCCGTCAGCACAAAATCCATATTGCTCTTGCCGATCACCTCGCGCAGTGAGCTTTCGGTAACCTGACGCAAGGTATTGTCCGGGTTGGCCACATTGACGATGTAATCCTTGGCGCTCTTGATCTTGTACTGTACCGCCAGCTTGATATCGACGATGTTTTCATCCTGGGTCAGCATCAGTGACTCTTTATCCACCGCCTGCGAGGCGCCGGCTCCGCCTTCCATGCGATAACCGATCGCAGCAGGACGCACATGCTCCATATCCACGCGGACTACTTTTTCGATAGGCCGGGGAAAACGGATATTGGGGCCCGGCTGGATGGTATCGACATAGCTGCCGAAACGCAGCACCACGCCCTGCTCGCCCTGGTCGATAATGTAGGACATATCGTAGGCAAGCCAGCCGACCACCAGCACTGTAATGATCATGCCAACACCGCTGGCACTGCTATCACCACTGGATGATCCGCCGGCCCGACCGCCTCCGGAGCCGCCAAACATCTTGCCCAGCTTTTCTTGGAATTTCTTGATGATGGCATCCAGGTCAGGGGGGCCCTGCTCACCGCGCCGACTTCCCCATGGATCCTTGTTTCCACCACCCGGTTCGTTCCAGGCCATTAGCAACTCCACATTAGTATTTGAGTTAACGACAAAGCGTAAATTGTAGGGGGCTTGAGCGTTTGCCGCAAGCCACCCCGCCGATTAAGACAGAATCATATCATCCTGCAAGGCTTCATGATGACGTAAATATTCCCAATTCCTTTTCTCCATATCCACTTCCAGGATCAGCTCCCCCTGATCATTCACGGATTCCTGCACCACCTTGCCCATCTCATAGAGCCTGGCGCGCAGCCGGCCTCCTGTGGACGGAAGCCGCAGGGTATGACGATCCCATTCGTTCTGGAAATTTTCCGCCAGCGCCTGCAACAGCAGTTCGATTCCGGCGCCGGTGCGGGCGGATAACCAGAGCCGGGTGATCCGGCCATCTTCGCCACGCTCGATGCGCGGCGCCTCATTCTCCACCAGATCAATCTTGTTATAAACCTCGATCTGCGGTATCTCGCCCGCCTCAATCTCCTTAAGCACCGCATTGACCTGCTCGATCGCCGCCTGACGCTGCTGGCTATGCGCGTCTATCACATGCAACAACAGGTGAGCCTGCCGGGTTTCCTCCAGGGTGGAGCGAAATGCCGCCACCAGATCATGGGGCAGGTGACGGATAAAACCCACCGTATCCGCCAGGATCACCTGAGCCCGATTGGGCAGTTCCACGCGCCGCAAGGTGGGGTCCAGGGTGGCGAACAACTGATCAGCGGCATAGACACCCGCCTCGGTGAGGCGATTGAACAAGGTTGATTTCCCGGCGTTGGTATAACCGACCAGCGACACCGTGGGCATCTGGGCCTTGTCACGCGCCCGCCGCCCCTGATCGCGGCGCTTGCGCACCTTTTCCAACCGCTTGCCGAGCTGTTTAATACGCAGCCCCAGCAGACGGCGGTCGGTTTCCAGCTGGGTTTCGCCCGGCCCGCGCAGGCCGATCCCCCCCTTCTGGCGTTCCAGGTGGGTCCAGCCCCTGACCAGGCGGGTGGACATATGCCGCAACTGGGCCAGTTCCACCTGCAGGCGGCCCTCGTGGGACTGGGCGCGCTGGGCAAAGATATCGAGGATCAGCCCGACCCGGTCAAGCACCCGGCATTTCAATTCGCGTTCGAGATTTCGTTCCTGGGCCGGGCTGAGAATATGATTGAAGAGCGCCACATCGGCGTGCTCCTGCTCGACGCACGTCCGCACCTCTTCGACCTTGCCGGAACCGATGTAGAAACGGGCATCAGTGGACTTGAGTGTGCCGGTCACGATAGCGGCCGGCTCGACTCCGGCCGAGACCGCCAGTTCACGGAATTCATCCAGATCCTCCCTGTTCTGCTCCTGCGGGATATCCATATGCACAAGGACGGCGCGTTCCCCCGCATTCGGGCGATCAAACAATCACGGCCTCCTCGCACAACACGAGCGATGGTATTGATCTGATCAAATGGCGGTTTCTGCCTGCCCCGGCACCTTGAAGGTCACGGCCCGGGCCGGCACAATGGTCGAAATGGCATGTTTGTAGATCATTTGATTGACGCTGTTCTTCAGCACCACGACAAACTGGTCGAACGAATCGATCTGGCCCTGCAGCTTGATCCCATTGACCAGATAAATAGATACCGGCACCTTTTCCTTGCGTAAAACGTTCAAAAAAGGGTCTTGTAGTGATTGCCCTTTGCTCATCTGGCTTCTCCTCTTATGATTATTTATTGTTGTGACTGTCCCGGCATACGATAAAGAATCTTCTTTCCCGGCATTTCCCAACATTTTTTGCGCAAATTTCCTTTTGGACTCGTCCACATATTAGCATATCGCATCCGTCAACGCTCATCGTGGAATGCGGGCTGATTCAAGATATTTCAACACATTGGCAAAGATATTCTCCTCCAGGGCATCAAACCAGCGGGCCTCCGGCTCGGACCTCAGCCAGGTCAGCTGGCGCTTGGCCAGTTGCCGGGTGGCGATAACGGCCCGCTCCACCATTTCGTCATAGGTGTATTGGCCCTCCAGATAATCCCATACCTGCCGGTACCCCACCGAACGCATGGCCGGCAACCGGACGTGCAAATCCCCCCGCGCCCGCAGATCCCGCACCTCCTCCACCAGGCCCTGCGCCAGCATGGTCAAAAAGCGCTCATGGATACGCCGGTGCAACACCGCGCGATCGGCAGGGGCCACGATCAGCTTGACCACCTCATAGGGTAAGGTGGTCTGGCCCTGCTCGGCAAAAAAGGCCGATAAAGGCCGCCCGGTCAACTCATGCACCTCCAAGGCGCGCTGGATGCGCTGCGGATCGGTGGGCTTGATGCGCAGCGCCGATGCGGGATCAACCCGGGCCAGACGGGCGTGGAGTGCCGGCCAGCCATGACGCCGGCCCTCCTCCTCCAACCTTAGGCGCACGGCCTCGTCCGCCGCCGGCAACGGCGACAGGCCCTGTTGCAGGGCGCGAAAATACAGCATGGTCCCGCCCACCAGCAGCGGAATATGCCCGGCGACGCTGATATCGGCCATAGCGGCCAGGGCATCCGCACGAAACCGCGCGGCGGAATAGGACTCGGCGGGGTCCAGGATATTGATCAGGCGATGGGGCGCCCGGGCCAGCAGCTCCGCCCCGGGCTTGGCGGTGCCGATGTCCATGCCCCGATAAATCAGCGCGGAATCGACACTGATGATCTCGCAGGGCAGGCATTCCACCAGACGCGCGGCGATCTCGGTCTTGCCGGAGGCCGTCGGACCCATCAGGAAAATGGCGGTAGGTTTGGGCATGGTCAGGGCCTGCCGGTGGCCATCCTCATAACCGATCGGTCAGAGTCATGGCATAGATCTGGGCATCCTCCCGGCCATGGGCCGCGGGATAATAATCCTTGCGAATGCCGACTTCATTGAATCCGGCCTGGTGATACAGCCTTTGGGCAATCACATTCGAGACCCGCACCTCGAGCAATATCGTCTCCACTCCCCGGGCACGGGCCAGGTCGACCAGATACTGGAGCAAGCCCTTGCCCAGCCCCGCGCCCTGCCGTTCCGGAATGATCGCCAGATTGAGCAGATGCGCCTCGCCCGCGCCGGAGGACAACACGCCATAACCCAGGATGTCGCCCGCATGCTCGACAACCACGCAGGTATAACCCACATGGATGCAATCACGGAAAATCTGCTCCGACCAGGGCGCCGGAGTAACGCGCTGCTCGATGGCGCACACCTTCGGCACATCCAGCACGCTCATCGGACGAATGCTCGCGTTCAGGTCATGCCCGCGAAGCTGATGGTGCATCTGGTCTGGCTCAATCATTCAGCGTTTCCTTCCTGATAGAGCCGCAGGGCGAAACGCAGGTCCTCCCAGGCCTTGGCCTTGTCCGGGAGATTGCGCAGCAGGTAGGCCGGGTGATAGGTCACCACCAGGGGAGTTCCGGTCACCCCGTAGTGATGGACCTTGCCGCGCAGGCGGGCCAGGGTGGCATCGGTCCTGAGCAGGTTTTGTGCGGCGATGCGCCCCAGAGCGACAATGATCTTTGGCTGTACCAGGGCAACCTGGCGTTGCAGATAGGCCTCGCATTCCCTGGCCTCTTCCGGGTTGGGATCGCGATTGCCGGGGGGGCGGCACTTGAGGATATTGGCGATATAGACCTGCTCCCTGGCCAGGCCCATGGCGCGCAGCATGGCGTTCAGCAATTGTCCGGCCCGTCCAACGAAGGGCTCACCCTGGCGGTCTTCCTCGGCGCCCGGGGCCTCGCCGATGAACAGCCAGCCGGCCCGGGTATTACCCACGCCCAGC
>MGXL01000129.1:18406-23115 GCA_001801365.1 Gammaproteobacteria bacterium RBG_16_57_12
TTGCCGCGCTCCGCTCAACATCATCCCTGGCCACCCAGGTCCGGATTTCCAAGGCCTCCAGATAGTGGCGGCGGCGCTCCTGATCGGTCATGGGTATCATGGCTATACCTGTGGATGAGCCCGGTCCATCGGCACGATGATCTTGTTCAGGGCATTGATATAGGCCTTGGCCGAGGCGATCACGATATCGGTATCGGACCCCTGACCATTGACGATACGCCCACCCTTTTCCAGCCGGACCGTGACCTCGCCCTGGGCATCGGTGCCGCTGGTGATGTTGTTCACCGAATACAATTGCAGCTCGGTCTGGCTGTTGACAATGGACTCGATGGCCTTGAAGGTGGCATCCACCGGACCGCCGCCTTCTGCATTACCGGAACACTCCGCGCCGTTATACATCAGGGTAACACTGGCGCAAGGTATCTCGCCCGTTTCGGAGCAGACCTTCATCGCCACCAGTTGCAGGTTCTCGTTCTCCGCCTCGAGATCGGCCTCGGTGACCAGGGCCTGCAAATCCTCGTCATAGATTTCATGCTTCTTGTCGGCGAGATCCTTGAAGCGCGCGAAGGCGGCATTGAGATCCTCCTCCGCCGCGAAGACCACCCCCAGCTGTTCCATGCGGGCGCGGAAGGCATTGCGTCCGGAATGTTTGCCCAGCACCATGCGGTTGGTGCTCCAGCCCACATCTTCGGCACGCATGATTTCATAGGTTTCCCGGCTCTTGAGCACGCCATCCTGGTGTATGCCGGACTCGTGGGCGAAGGCATTGGCGCCGACAATGGCCTTGTTGGGCTGCACCGGAAAGCCGGTGATGCTCGATACCAGCCGCGAGCAGGGCACTATCTGCGTCGTGTCCAGACTGGAATCGCAGCGAAAGATATCCTGGCGCGTGCGCACCGCCATCACCACTTCTTCCAGGGAGGCGTTACCGGCACGCTCGCCCAGACCATTGATGGTGCACTCGACCTGCCGCGCGCCATTCAACACCGCCGCCAGCGAATTGGCCACCGCCAGGCCCAGGTCGTTATGGCAATGCACCGAAAAGACCGCCCGGTCCGAATTGGGGACGCGCTCGATGAGCTTGCGGATCAGTTCGCCGAACTGATGAGGCACGTTATAACCCACCGTGTCCGGGATATTGATGGTGGTGGCGCCGGCGGCGATCACCGCCTCGATGATGCGACACAGAAAATCCAGCTCGGAACGGCCGGCGTCCTCGGGCGAAAACTCCACATCGTTGGTATAACCGCGCGCACGCTTCACCGCGGCCACGGCCTGGGTCACCACCTGATCCGGGCTCATGCGCAATTTCTTTTCCATATGGATCGGCGAGGTGGCGATGAAGGTATGAATGCGCGCGGCATTGGCCTCTTTCAGGGCCTCGCCGGTGGCGTCGATATCGGCATCCAGGGCACGCGCCAGACCGCACACGATACTGTCCTTGATCTCGCGGGCCACCGCCTGCACCGAGTCGAAATCCCCCCGGCTGGCGCGCGGAAAACCGGCCTCGATAACATCCACCCGCAAACGCTCCAGGGCCTTGGCGATACGCACCTTTTCGTCCTTGGTCATGGAGGCGCCGGGGCTCTGTTCGCCATCGCGCAGGGTGGTATCAAATATGATCAACTTGTCTTTCATAATGCTGCTCCGCAAACCGGATGGTCACCATGGTAACCAAATCCTGGTAAAAATACATATCCTCTATAACAAGGATGCCAAACGAACGGATTGTGATAAGAAGAGTAGTCTGCCCTCAGGGCAGCAGTCGACGCAGGAAGGACAGGGACAGCATGCCGGCAGGGCCGGAACCGTCACGCCAGGACAGGATATGCGAACAATGTGAAGCCGGTATATTCATTTCACTATAGGTATATAAATCAGTGGTCGTTGAACAGACTATAGCCTGTCCACCTGGATTTGCCAAGGGAGTCTGTAAGAGCTCAGGTCATGATGATTTGCCCGCACAAAAAATGGACAGTTTCATGACTAACAAAATAACTCTTGAGTCCGTTATAGTACTACCCGTGCAGGCAGGGGGTTCATGCGAATACCAAGAATCTCGCCAAAATCGGACCAATCAAAGGGAGAGCCCCTAATGCGCTTCATTTTCGCATGTATCTTTTCCCTGCTTTGCCTTGGACAAAGCCTGGCCGATATGCCGCTGGAGCAGCGGGTTCCGCCGGTGCTCAAGCCGTGGGTCGACTGGGTATTGTATGAGCACGAAGTCTCGCCCTGCCCTGCCCTTTACAACCAGATCGGCAAGGAACGGATCTGTGCCTGGCCATCAGCGCTGGCGCTTAATCTCACGCAAAAGGGCGGCACCTTCTCCCAGAGCTGGGAGGTGGAGCAGGAAGGCTGGATCACGCTGCCGGGAGATCAGCCGCACTGGCCGCTGGATGTCAGCGCCGATGACAAGCCCATAGCGGTGAGTGATCATGCCGGCGAACCGGCCGTGTTCCTGAAGCCGGGACGCCATACGCTCAGCGGCAAGTATCGTTGGGCGCAATTGCCGGAGCGCCTGAAGGCGCCGGAGGCGGCAGCCCTGGTACAGCTCATGGTCGATGGCTCGACAGTCAGGCTTCCCTATATCGATGAAGCGGGCATGATCTGGCTGCGCGATCAGCTGCCGCAGGACATCAAACAGGGCGTAGCGGAAAACCGCCACACGCTCAATGTATCCCGCCTGATCAGCGATGATATCCCGCTCAAGGTGGTGACGACCATCGATATCAGCATCTCCGGCGATGCGCGCGAACTCACCCTGGGCCCGGTAGTGCTTCCCGGCAGCCTGCCCTTGTCGCTTGTCAGCCGCTTGCCGGCAAGGCTCGAGGCCGACGGGCGTTTGCGTTTGCAAGCCCGCCCGGGGCGCTGGACTATCGAGCTCACCGCGCGCTTTCCCGGCAATCTCGAGCGCATCGAGCTGCCCGCAAGCAAGGGGGCAACCTGGGTGGATGAGGAGATCTGGGCCTTTCAGGCCAATCCGCTGGTGCGCCTTGCCGAGGTACGCGGACTGGAGCAGGTCGATCCGCGGCAGACGACCCTGCCCGAGGCCTGGCAGGGCTTCCCGGCCTACCGCATGGCGGCCGGCCAGCACATGCAATTCGAGGTCCGCCGGCGCGGCAATCCGGAGGCCCCGGCCAACGGCTTCACACTGCGCCGCCAGCTATGGCTGGATTTCGACGGCCAGGGATTCACCGTCGCCGATCATATCAGCGGCCTGATGAATCGCGGCTGGCGCCTGAACATGCTCGCGCCGTATCAGTTGGGGCGCGCGGCAATCAACGGCGCGGATCAGGTGATCACGCATCTGGATGAGGCGCGCGGCGCTGGCGTCGAGATCCGGCAGCACCAACTCACGCTGAGCGCAGAGAGCCGTCTGGAGCAGTCACACCTGCCCGGCCTGGGCTGGGACACTGAATTCAACACCGTCAGCGGGCAGATCTATCTGCCTCCGGGCTGGACCCTGCTGTCGATGGGCGGCGTGGATCAGGTTTCCAACAGCTGGATCAAGAAATGGACCCTGCTGGACATCTTCCTGGTGCTGATCATCACACTCGCGGTCAAGCGCCTGTGGGATTGGCGCATCGCGGCCCTGGCGCTGGCGCTGCTCACGCTGACCTGGCACGAACCCGGCGCGCCACGCATGATCTGGCTCAATCTGGCGATCGCCATCGCGTTGTGGCGCGCCCTGCCAGCGGGCACGATGAAGCTGCTGATCAACTGGTACCGCTGGGGAAGCGCCGCGGCGCTGGTGCTGTTGTTCCTGGCCTTCGCGGTGGATGCGGTGCGCGAGGGCATCTACCCGCAGCTGGAAAATCCGCAAACCATTTACCGCAGCGCACCAATCGCGCCGCCGAGTGCGGCGGTGGCACTGACTGAACAGATGGCGCCGGTGGCGCCGATTGAATTGGGTTCGGTGCCGCATCAGGCCTATGAGGTGGCGAAAGACATGGCCGGAGCGGCCGTCTCCTCTCTGCCGACCGAGGTCTACAAGCGCGGTCGCGCCGAGGTGCGCGCGAAAGAGGAATCCGCGTTGATGACCCAGCAGGTGATCGACCCCAATGCGCGCCGTCAGACCGGCCCCGGCCTGCCGCGCTGGCAGTGGCAGACCATCGATTTCGCCTGGAACGGGCCAGTGAAGGCCGACCAGGAGATCACGCTGCAACTCATCTCGCCGGCGGGCCATCTGCTGATCAATCTGTTGAGCGTGCTGTTGATGGGCGCGCTCACCGCCGTCATGCTGGGATTCGATCCCAAGGACAGACAGGGGTTTGGATTCGGGTCCATCAAGCGCATGCTGCCGCTGCTGCTCTGCGCTGTGCTGTGCGCAGCCCTCACGCCCAAGGTGTGGGCTGCGCCGGAACCGGCGGTCATCCCCGGCGAGGCGATGCTCAAGGAACTGGAGCGGCGCCTGATCAAGGCGCTGGAAAAACCACCGCAGTGCGCGCCGCAATGCGCGCAGAGCCCGCGCATGCGCCTGATAGTGCAGCCGGACGCGCTTACCATCCACATGGAGGTGCACGCCGGCGCCGAGGTTGCCGTCCCGCTGCCGGTCGAGGCCAACCAATGGTTGCCGGCCGAGGTGATCCTCGATGACCGCCAGGCCGCCGGGGTGCGCCGGGTCAAGTCGCAATACTATGTACTGGTGCCCGCGGGCGTTCACCACCTGAGCTTACGCGGACCATTGCCGGAATCGGCCTCGGTGCGTC
>MGXL01000129.1:23127-23522 GCA_001801365.1 Gammaproteobacteria bacterium RBG_16_57_12
GCTGAACCCCTATTACATCGTGGCCGAAGCCACGGGCTGGCTGGTGCAGGGCATCACCGACGGCAAGGCGGCGGGGCAGGTGCAGTTGTTGCGCCAAAGCAAGCGCACGACACAGGCGTCCAAAGAGACGACGTATGAATCCCAGGCACTGCCGCCATTTGTCATCATCGAGCGCACCGTGCTGCTCGGCATTGACTGGACTGTGCAGACCACGGTCACACGCGTCTCCGGTTTGGGCGATAGCATTTCACTGGAAGTGCCGCTGCTCGAGGGTGAATCGGTGCTGAGCGCCGATGCCAAGGTAAAAAATGGAAAGATTACGATCACCCTCGGCGCGTCGCAGGCCAGCACCGGCTGGATGTCATCACTGAACAAAGGCACCACGCTGAAGCTTA
>MGXL01000129.1:23586-25236 GCA_001801365.1 Gammaproteobacteria bacterium RBG_16_57_12
CGGAAATTCTGCAGCAATCGCCTGCCGGCGACTGGATGCCGCAGTGGTGGCCCTGGCCAGGCGAAGAGCTCACCATCGCCATCACGCGCCCCGAAGGCGTCGTCGGTGCCACGCTGACCGTCGATGAAGCACAGCTGCAGGTGTCGCCGGGCAAGCGCGCCACGGAGGTGGCATTTAACATGCGATTGCGCAGCAGCCAGGGCGAGCAGCGTGATCTCGCGCTGCCCGCCGGCGCAGTGCTGCAAAAGCTGGTGATCGATGGAGCGGAACAACCGGTCCAGCAAGGCCTGAACAAGGTACCGCTGTCCATCACCCCGGGCAGTCATGCCATCATGCTGAACTGGCGCCAGGATGATGGTATCGGCCCGCGCTTCGAGACGCCGGCGCTCGATTTGGGGCTGCCCGCCGTCAACAACGTGATCAAGGTGAGCATGCCGCGTGACCGCTGGATCCTGTTCGCCGGCGGACCGAAGATCGGTCCCGCCATCCTGTTCTGGGGGGTGCTGCTGGTGATCCTGCTCATGGCCTTTGCCCTGGGACAGACCCGCGCCACGCCGCTGAAAACCCATCACTGGATCCTGCTCGGCATCGGTTTCTCCCAGGCGCCGGTGTGGATGCCGGCGCTGGTGGCCGCCTGGTTTTTCCTGCTGGCCTATCGCGAGCGTCAACCCGCGACGGTGTCTGACAGCCGCTTCAATACGCTGCAAGCGCTGCTCGTCTTCACCACATTCCTGTCCGCCGCGTTCATGATCTACGCCATCTGGCAGGGCCTGCTCGGCCTGCCGAGCATGCAGATCATCGGCAACGGCTCCTGGGAATATGAACTCAACTGGTATCAGGATCGCGCCGAGGGCGCACTGCCGAGCGCCTGGGTAATCTCGGTGCCGATCTTCGTTTATCGCCTGCTGATGCTGGCCTGGGCGCTGTGGCTCGCCTTTACCTTGCTCAACTGGGTGCAATGGGGCTGGCGCTGCTTCAGCAACCACGGTTTGTGGCGCCGGGTGAGCGTGCCCATGATCAAGAAAAAACCCAGGCCGGAACAACCGGCGGAACAGGATGAGGCGATCAAGGAAATCGATATCGATCCCTGGACGGATGCGTAATCCCGATCCGTTTTCAGGAAATGCTGGTTGATGCATCAACTGCGATGCTGGCAGGCTGATATCCGATGGTTATCGGTTGCCGGAGTTCAGGGTTTCTCGGTGTCCGCCTGCAGCCGGTAGCCGGCGTGGCAGCTTTTGCAGACATTCAGTTGAGTGGACAGGCGCTGCAACAGTTCTTCTCGCGTAGCGCCATGTTGAGCGGCCTGCGCCAGATCATCGAAGCCTTGATGCACACTCATACCCAGCTGTTTGACTGCCAAAGGCAGCTTCAGCATCAACTGGGGATTGGCGTCGGCGGCCGCGTCCATGTCGCAGGGCGCCCATAAGCGCGGCGCCCTGCCAAGCCATCGACACAGGATGTCTGTTTATTACTGCTTATATAACGGCATGGGCGCCATGATGTGGGCATAAGGCGTATTGCGCCACATGACCCAGGGCCCGCCGCTCGTGTGGTCAGCAGGTATACCGTCAAGCATCTTTTCATCAGGGACAAGTATCATCAGGTGCGGGACGCCTTGTTCCATCCAATCATTATCAGGAGTCGGCG